>JAUZPH010000600.1 GCA_030706065.1 Bacillota bacterium
GATAAACTTGAAAGAAGGTTTAGAGGGCGTCGCTGCTGTAGAGACCGTCAAGGGCGAACTTGTGGTATATGGAAGGGTCGGCAAAGATAATAAATTTGACAGGGTATATTTCAAAACACCTTCCTTTACAAATTGGGATGGGCTGACCTATGCGGTTTTAAATGAAATAGTACCGGATTTTCCGCTGTGCAATAAAAGCTTTAATATGTCTTATTCTGAAAATGATAGGTAAGGTGCTCTAATGAATGTTTTTTTTGATAGATTTAAATATGGAAAAGAAACCATCAAGGATCCGCTTTTTGACAATCCTGATTCCTACGGTAGGATTGAACTTAATGGAAGCCTCTGTAACAGTTGCGGGGCATGTAAAGAGGAGTGCATTGTGGGGGCTGTTGATATTTTTCAAGGAAAAGTAATAATAGATGAAAAAAAGTGTATTTACTGCGGCAACTGCATAAATGCATGTAAAGCAGGGGCGCTAAAAAACACCCATGACTACAGGATGGCAGTTCTGGAAGCAGTGGAAAATGCAGATAGTGAAGCAGCCGGATTGGCGCTTAAAAACAAGATATATAAAAACTTCGGCAGATCCCTGGTTTTGAGGTCTGTTGACACGGGCTCCTGTAATGCCTGCATGCTGGAGCTCTCCGCTACTCAAAATACCTTTTACTCACTTTCACGGTATGGTATAGACTTTGCGGCCTCACCCAGACATGCGGATGGAATAGTAGTTACCGGACCGGTAACAATAAATATGAAGGAAGCCCTGTTAAAAACCTATTACGCCATGTCGGAACCGAGGTTGGTAATAGCAGTTGGGACTTGTGCCTATGATGGAGGCATATTCAAAGATGCATATGGCAATTTTGAAAGGCTGGATAAGCTTCTGAGAGTAGATCTGGTCGTTCCGGGTTGCCCTCCTTCACCTCAGGCCATAATCTATGGCTTGAATAAATTAATAAAATGATAATTTTTGAGGAAGTCAGAATTGTTGACTTCCTTTTGTTTTGTGGCAGAAATGTAATCATGTACAGTTTATCCCATAATATGATAAAATATATTTACTATAAAAGTAAGATGGAGGATGGCTGCCAGTGAAATCTGTCCGCCGATAAAAGGCATGATAAGAGAATTTAAGGAACAAATAACTATACTTTGCCTGCTGCTTGTGCCTATTTGGGCTTTTCTAAGATGGAGAATTATATGTAAAAGAAAAAGAGAAGGAAGAGAAGTGTATATATTAAAAGAGGTGGTTGTAAATTTTTTTGCACTATACCTCATTATCCTGGCAGGGTTTACCATAGTTCCCATTCACCTTGTAACGATGGATATAGTAAGACCTTCACTTGATAAGATTAATTTTATACCGATTGTTAACACGGTCAGGGATATGTTTAATTGGCCGCAGGGGATGGGAAATTATATGATAAAGTTTTGGATTGCCAATGTACTTGGTAATGTACTGCTTTTCGTGCCCATGGGAATGCTGCTTCCACTCTTTTCAGACAAGTTTAAAAAGGGTTCACGAACCATTTTTATTTCTTTTATGCTCTCACTATCCATTGAGATAATACAGTTCCTTTCCTTATATATTGGAAGTATAAGATCCTGTGACATTGATGACATCATCTTGAATACCCTGGGAGGTGCAAGTGGTTTTATTATATATTCCTTTGTTGAGAAACTGGTTAGAGCCAAGACAGCTTCAAAATTTGTAAATTAAGAGTGATATGAATAAAAATAACTGGACAAAGTGTGACAGGATACAGTTTGATGATTTTCTGAAGCGCTCAATTGGATAGATACTAAATTCAGGCTCCTTAATACTAAGGAGTCCTTTGCAGTTATTGTAACCTTTTTTAAAGTTTGGGGATACAGAAAAAGATGGCAGAAACCAAACTAAGGAATACAAAATCTTCGAAAGTTTGATATAATAACTCTAACGTCAATTAAAAAGGGAATAAGGGAGGACAAAATGGAGACAAGTAATTTTATAAATTTTAAAAATAAGATAATTGAAAATGTATCTAAGGTTATAATTGGCAAAGACGATATTATAGAATTGGTTGCAATATCATTTATCTGCGGAGGACATGTACTGCTGGAGGATGTACCAGGAGTCGGGAAGACAATGCTTGTAAGAGCCTTTGCCAGAACTATAGGAGGCTGCTTCAAAAGGGTTCAATTTACACCGGACCTTCTTCCTGCAGATTTAACAGGTATAAACTTTTATAATCAAAAGACAGGAAACTTTCAGTTTAAGGAAGGGCCTTTATTTACAAATATCGTTCTTGCTGATGAAATAAACAGGGCAACACCAAGAACACAGTCAAGCCTTTTGGAGGCCATGGAGGAAAGGCAGATAACCGTTGACGGTGATACAAGAAAGTTGGAAGAGCCCTTTATGGTGCTGGCAACCCAAAACCCTGTGGAATCCCATGGTACCTTCCCTCTGCCGGAAGCACAGCTTGACAGGTTCTTTATGAGAATAAGAATGGGTTATCCAACTAGGGCAGAGGAATTAGAGATTGTAAATATGAACAGAGCCTCAGATTTGATAGAGAGACTTGAAGAGACAATCGGTAGGGAAGAGATTGATGCCGTTAAAAAGAGTTTCGGTGAAGTGAAAGCCTCCCCAGAGGTTTTATCATATATGATGGATATAATTGAAGCAACAAGGAAAAATGA
>JAUZPH010000601.1 GCA_030706065.1 Bacillota bacterium
CCTGTTAAATGTGAATTAGTTGGCGGGTATGAAATCCGGGTAGTAGGTGATGTTCACTTTTCAGTAAGTTCATCTATATATCCGATCAGCGGCTTTTGTTTTCCTCGGCACTCACAAGTATGCTGCAATGAAACTACTTCAGTAAATGAAGTAATATCCTATTGCTGCTCTCCCAAGCCTTGTCCACCAGGTGTTTCTTGTTTAGATTGGTGCTTCATGTCTTTTACGGTAAATCGTGAAAAAGACTGCTGCGGTTCATATCTGAAAATAATAATGAAGCTCGGCCTGGAATATACCGGTGTATGCGAGTGTGATGAGGAGTAAAGGAAACTTGATATAATTAAAAATGGGCTGTATCGATCAAAAAACCGGTACAGTCCATCATATTTTCATTTCACGAATTATTAACTGCAAGAGGTAAAACTGCTGCAGTACTGCATTAATCAGTCATTTTCTGAACGCTACAACTCAACATCCTCAAAAAAACTTTTCCAATCCTTAAATCTGTATCCTCTGTCATCTATATAAAGAAGCGCCCTAGGCTTTCCGAATATTATCTTGTCATATTCAATATTATTTTTATTCAGCCATTCGATGGTTTCATCCTTTTGATGATTGAACCTTGCGGTATATAGGATGATTTTAAACTCTTTCTGCCTTAGCAATCTTATGGCATCCAGCGCATCACTTATAACCGGCCTGTCCGTCAAAGGAATACTCTCGTCCTCAACCGCCAGTACGCTATCAATATCTATAACTAATGTCCTGTTATATTTCCTTCTTAAATCTATTTTATTTTCCATACTGCCCCTCCCCCAATTGTCTGAGCATGGATATGAGCTTTCCCAGGTCAACATAGGCCTTTGAAGCTTTAAAAAGGATTATGCTGCCGGCTGTTATATTTTTAAGAAGGGCCTCTCCGGCATCTTCAATGTTCTTGAAGTAGTGGAGTTTAGCTCTATCCATCCCTTGGCCCGCTGCACCATTCACATATTCCTCTGCCCATTTCCCTATTGCAAATAAACCGTCAACCTTTAACCTCCCAATCTGCTCACCAATCTCAAAGTGAACCTTTCGTGCGTAATCACTGATTTCTTCCGCAGGATTTTCCATATCACCCATCACTAATATTACCGGCTGCTTTCCGGCAAAGGCCGGTATCTCATTCAAAAGCATCCCTGTACTATCCGGGTTCGCATTATAATTGTCGTTTATAATAGTAGTGCCTTTGATCCCTTTCAGTATTTCCATCCTTGAGGAGAAAGGCTTAAACCTGAGAAGTCCCTGAACTATATTATCTGGAGTAATCCCTATCTTAAGCCCCACCATGATGGCAGCAAGTGCATTAGACACATTATATTTTCCGACGGCATTTAAAGTACAATCCATTGTCCCTTTATCGTAATGGGCTTTGAAGGTTGTAGTAAAGTTTTTATATCTTATATCTGAAGCCCATATATCACACTTATCTGAAAAGCCAAAAGTCAATACCTTGCCCTTGTACCTTTCAACAGGGAACCTGCTGCAGTTTTCATCCGAGCCATTAATAATCAAACACCCATCTTCGGACAGGTATTCCAGCATCTCCGCCTTTGCTGAAATTATCTCATCAATGGATCCCATTCTTGCAAAATGGGATCTGTTAATACCTGTTACAACCCCACTGGTTGGTCTCACAATGCTGCTGGAAAGGCCCATCTCTCCCTTTCTTTTCATGCCGGCCTCAATTACCGCTGCCTTATGAAAGTCCTGTATACCGGTGAGTTGTGCAATAATCCCGGAAGTTGAATTCAAATTTGCATAACCCACCAGCGCTGGCATACTGTATTGAAGAATTGCACCTATCATTTCCTTTGTTGTTGTCTTACCGGAGCTTCCTATAACCTCCACTATAGGAATATCAATTTTCGATCTATAAAACCTCGCCAAATTGTAGTACGCAGGATCCAGCATAAATACTCCAAGTATCCCGAGCCCTGCCTGTGACCATTTCTCAACATCAAGTTTTTGATTTCTGTTGATAACAATTCCCGCCGCATTCCGCTTAGTCATTTCAGCTATTAAAGCATCTTCATCTTCCCAGTCTTCATAAAAAAAATATAGTGACCCCTCAGCGACCCTGTTCATTCTGTTTGAAAAGCTTCTGATAATTTTGTCATTGTTCCAGGTAATTATCTTTCCTTCTATTATCCTTGCAATCTCCTCATATGGGTAGCCTTTTGAAATCATTTTACACCCTCCCAACGTTTAATCCTATGAAGTGCCCTTTTCAAATAAGAATCTAGCATATTTAAATACTGAAGCTGCCATGGGGAGAATTGATTCATCCCCCTTATTTCTGCTATTGAGGGACTTCATCCATGGTTTTCCGAAGACATCAACCATCTTTGGGCTTATAAATTTACCCGGTCTTGCATTTGCTTCAATGAACCATATTCCCCCATGGATATCTATAGCTATGTCCATTCCTATTTCCCCATGTGGCCCAAATTCCTCTTCAATATAAGAGGCCAGGCTTGCCGCGGCCTCCTCCAGTTCATCCCTGTCCGGCACCTTTCCACCTTGTATAAAGAGGTCCGGATATATCTCCTCATAGGTTGTAATCTCCCCACCGGTATCTACATTTGTTATAGTGAGTTTATCCTTTGCCAGCCTGCAGACATTTAAATTAGACTTCC
>JAUZPH010000602.1 GCA_030706065.1 Bacillota bacterium
AAGTTATTCTCCAGCTTCAGGTTGTCTTCAAAGGTTCTCTTTCTTTGGTTTGAGGTTCTTCCTCCGGCCCTTCTTATCTCCGATTTAATATGCCGTTCCATAAGAAGCCTTTCTATATTTTCATTGTCAAATATATACCCGGAGGGACTTATGCAGGCCGCCCCCTTTGGCAGGCACAGGGCAGCGACTCCATAGTCCTGAGTCACCACTATATCACCGCTGCAGCAGTTATTCACCACATGCATATCCACACTCTGAAAACCACTGTCCACAATCCTTACTTCTGCGTAATCACTGAATATGGCATGATTGATATCGCATATTATAAGCAGGCTGACCCCAAAATCCGAGGCCGCCTTTTCTATGATATCTCTCCCGGCACAGCCATCTCCGTCTACGATGACCTTCATATTACAGTCTGCTTTCCAGCTCAGCCTTCAGCTTTTCAAAACCCGGCTTTCCAAGGAGGGCAAACATATTTTTCTTATAGGCCTCAACTCCCGGCTGGTCGAAGGGGTTTATTCCCAATAGGTATCCGCTTATACCGCAGGCCTTTTCAAAGAAATAAGCCATATATCCAAAGTAATAGGGAGTGAGCTCCGGAACATTCACCACGATATTTGGAACTCCGCCGTCATTGTGAGCAAGTAAAGTTCCCTGGAAGGCCTTCTTGTTGACGAAATCCATAGTCTTTCCGCTGAGGAAGTTCAAGCCGTCAACATTTTCCTTGCTTTCTTCGATGACTATTTCCTTCCTGGCCCTCTCGACACTGATTACTGTTTCAAATATATTTCTTCTGCCTTCCTGTATATACTGGCCCATGGAGTGAAGATCCGTAGAGAAATCAACTGCTGCAGGGAACAAGCCCTTGTTGTCCTTTCCTTCGCTTTCTCCATATAACTGCTTCCACCACTCTGAAAAATAGTGAAGGGCAGGTTCATAGTTAACAAGAATCTCAGTAGTTTTACCCTTATTATATAGTACATTTCTAGCTGCAGCATATTTGTAGCAGTCATTGCTTTCCAGGTCAGTTCCTGCGTAGGCCTCTCTTGCGTCCGCCGCACCCTGCATCATTTCGTCTATATTCACTCCGCTGACTGCTATAGGTAAAAGCCCGACAGCAGTGAGCACCGAGTATCTTCCTCCCACATCATCGGGAATTACAAAGGTTTCGTAGCCTTCTGCATCCGCCAGGGATTTGAGCGCTCCTCTTGCCTTGTCAGTTGTAGCAAATATCCTTTCCTTTGCCCCTGCCTTGCCGTATTTGTTCTCCAGATAGTCCTTGAATATTCTGAAAGCTATGGCCGGCTCCGTGGTAGTACCGGATTTTGATATTATATTGACAGAAATGTCCATTCCCTCAACAGCTTCAAGCAAATCTGCCATATATGTTGAGCTTATGTTATTTCCAACGTAGAATATCAGTGGTGTTTTTCTGTTATCCTTTGTGAGCACATTGTAAAAAGTATGGTTAAGCATATCAATAGCCGCTCTGGCACCCAGGTATGATCCACCTATACCTATCACTATCAAGGCATCTGAATTGCCTCTGATCCTTTCAGCAGCTTTTTTGATACGGAAGAACTCTTCCTTGTCATAATCTACAGGCAGGTCAACCCACCCCAGAAAGTCACTTCCGGCACCGGTCCTGCTGTGCAGTACATCATGGGCACACCTAACAAGGTCCGCCATGTAAGCTACTTCATTTGCTCCCACATAGGGGCTTAATTTTGATAAATCCAAACTAATTCCTTTTGTCATAAAAATCAACCTCCTCGACATATAAAATTTTATTTTATTCCATTAATTAAATCAAGCATATTTACCTAATACTTAAATAATTATACATTTTTTCACTCATTAAATAAAGGAAGAGTTTACTATTTATTTTTGTCCTCCAATTTCAGATTGTATACATTCTCGCTCCAATCTTTATAAGGTGACAGGCTTAAGCCCTGTACCCTCATATTGGCTGCCAGCAGTTCCTTGTTTTGATTCAGGAACAGATAGGGCAGCTCTTCATTGGCCAGTTTCCCCCAGGTACTATAAATATCCTTTCTCTTGTCTGCATCCGTTTCCTTTAAGGCTTGATTTATGAGTTTTTCACTTTCATCATTTCTCCAGCTTACGGAATTGTTTCCTCCCGGTATGTCTTCCTTTATGGAGAATATGGGTGCCGGGTCCGGATCCGGAGTTAAAATCCAGGACATATTATACATTTCAAAATCTCTGTTGTCATAAACCTTTGTCACCAGCTGCTGAAAGGGCATCATCTCTACAGTTACATCCACACCGATGGCTTTCCAGCTTTCCGTAAGCACAGGAATGAGTTTTTCAATATACTTGCTGCCTTCGTATGTAGACCATTTTACCGTGAACTTGTTACCGGACTTGTCATATCGGAAACCATCCTCCCTTTTTAACCAGCCTGCTTCCTCCAGCAGGCTTTCCGCCTTGGTTTTGTCATAGGGGTATTCGTTTATTCCCTGGGGGTAGGCCCAGGAAGCTTTTGCAAAAGGGGTATTATAGGTACCCCCGAACTCGCCATAGTATTCCTTTATAAACTTATCCCTGTCAAGTCCATACATAAGAGCCTGTCTTACCCTCTTGTCTTTGAACTTGTCGTTTCTCAAATTCAAGCCTATATACTGGTACCCATTGTTGTCATAGGAATG
>JAUZPH010000603.1 GCA_030706065.1 Bacillota bacterium
CAGTTCTCTTATATATCCATCCTGATCCTTGTCTATGTGTTCCAGATTAACTTCATTGATTTTCTTTATGAAGTCCTCATGCTCAACCTTCTGGCTGAAATATTTGCGGTAAGATATTGAAAGCATGTAATCTTCTTCACTTTTGAAATGATATATTGTATACTGCTTTAAATCCATCAAGACCTGTACAATTCTATCATACTTGTCCAAATATGTGTCATTATTAAGCAATTCATAGGCCTCATTACCTATTTCAAAAAGGTGCTTATGCTGTGCATCAATTAATTCTACACCAATTGAATATTCATCCTTCCATTTTAACATACCTGTACCTCCATTATTACATACTGATTTATGTCATATATTATCATATTAACATGAATCCATACTAATTGCATATAATATTGTATAAATTTGCGGTTCATTTTTATAACTTACAGCTCATTCCTATTATGAAGCTGTAGTTATCGTGCAAGGTAATTCATATGGATTATTGACAACGCTGTCATCAAGTAATACCAGGCATTTCCACAAACTTTTTACAAGAAAATCCATTGATTTTTTTGCCGTTTAAATATATATTTTGATTGGTGGTGATTAAACGTGGACGATGAAGAACTGATAGATAAAATAGAAGACACCCTGGAGTTTTTAGACTACCTCGAGCAGAGAAAGGCAGAAACAATAAACAAGATATTTTCCTCTTTGAAAGGTCAATCTTCTCTGCTTGAAATTCTGAGGTCCTATCAAAGGACAGAGCTTGATGAGGTTAAGAGAATCCTGGGCCTCCGGGGACTGAGCGGCTTGAATAAGGAAAAGCTTTCCTCCGCCATGGTTGAAATGATAAAGAGTCAGCTTCCCATTATTCTGTCAAGGCTCACAGGAAAGGAGTTCAAGATAATCAGGAAGCTTGTAAAGAGCAAAGGCTGCCTGTTATATACGACTGATATAAGAGATGAACTCTTATATCTCAGAAAGCTTGGATTTATCGGCTGTTTCACTGACGAGTCCGGCAGCAGATATATATTTTTGCCTGTAGATATATTTGAAAGTATTGATGAAATCTGCAGCAGCCTGGAGGTTGTAGGCTGCATAAAGTTAAATGAACGGGTTAACAAGCTGCTCAAGGGACTGCTGTACCATTATGGAGTGATAGCTTACAGCAGACTTCAGGAATACATAAAGCCTTTCTTCAGGGAACTGCCCTCTTCACTCCGGATTATGCAGATTGTGCTGGAAAACAGTTATAAGGAATACGGCCTATGCTATGACGGCACATATCTCTATCATGAGGAGGTTTTTGATCCTGAAGAAGTTGAAAGCCAGCAGAATATCCGTGATAAACTGGACTTCCTGCCGCTGAGTGAAGCTCAGGTGCTTTCCGCGTCTGAAGACAATTACCGTGATTGGAACCTCTATGACCAAAAGCTCTATAATTTTATCGATAGTAATTTTGACATAGATATAGAGGACGCTGAAGAATTTGTCAACGAACTGAAGATGGATTTCAGAAGCGGTTTTGCATTTAGTGAAGCCATTGAGGAATTGAGCCGAAGCTTTGAATTGGAGGATATTGAATTGCTCCGCACTATAAGCGGCCTGGTGAAGGATGTATATAACCATTCCGGCCAATGGGTGCTCAAAGGCAACAGCCCCTCCGAAGCAAGGAATTTGACAAAACCCTCTCAAAGCCTGCAGGAGGAACTGGCTGCCGAAACCCTCTCCTTTAAAGTGGGAAGGAATGATCTCTGCCCCTGCGGAAGCGGCAAAAAATTCAAAAACTGCTGCCTGAAGAAGCATTTTTAAAGCACCGGAAACTTCCGGTGCTTTTCTCATCATAGAAAAGCCCACTTCACAATCACATGAAGTGCTCTTTTCACTTACGTTACTACTGCAATTCAAAAGTTATTTTGTCCAGATATGCTGTACTTCCAGCCCCTGGAGAAATAAACACACTCAGGGTTTGAACTCCGGCACTCAGATTGGCGTTGATACTGTTGGAAGTCCAATCATTGCCTGGCGCTCCACCAATACCTCCTATTGCACCGCCTGATGAATTTCTTAATTCATAGTATATTCCAGCAGGAGCGCACTTGCCGATAAAGGATACCTTGTAAGTTCCTGCCTGCTTGATATCCACATTGAATTCAACAATTGTAGGATCCGTAGCCTTTACTGCTGTTCCTTCTATAAGACCTATTGGATTGGTTCCTACCGCTTTAATAGTTCCGCTTTCTGCTTCTACTGTTATTGGTGTTGGCGCAGTACTCTCCCCACCGTTGTCCACAACTTTGGTAACTACAACATCATCGATATATACTGTATGTGGAGTTGCAGCCAGTGAAGCTGCTGCTATATCTGATCCTGTATTCCCAAAGAAGAAAATCATCTTGGTGGGCTCGTTATTTGTTATTGTAAAGTCATAGGAGAAAGTCTGCATTTCTGTTGTGAGGCTGCCCGTCTTGTCCATATAGCGGTAAAATCCCGCCCCTTCGATGTCTACCCCAAAGCTTCTGGCAGCGGAGGCTCTGGCCTTGAAGCTGAGATTATACCTTGCATTTGGTTCAAAGTTGAGTTTATCCTGGAAAAACTGGACTGACCACGGATTTGGGCCAAAGCCGTTTATATCTATCTTTGCTTCGCCACCTGCGGAAGCAGCGGTTAC
>JAUZPH010000604.1 GCA_030706065.1 Bacillota bacterium
ATAAAATAGTCAAGCATTACGAATTTCAGGAATTCGGCCAATGGCTGGATTCCTTCTATAATAATTGATTAGGCAGGGGGATAGCCATGTCTATAAAGACAAGATTGGTATTTTCATATTTAGTGATGCTCCTTATACCGGTTATCATGACTATAGTGATAGCCCACCTGGCCGGTGATTACTACTTCAATGACCTGCAGAAATATGGCGTAGGTCATTCTATTACTACGGTAAAAGGTGCCTTGATTGAGCGGGAAAATCAGTTTTCTCAAATAAAGAACACATTGCTCCAATCCCCGGATAAATTACTGGACACCAATTATCTTAAGCAATTGGATGAGCAGCTCAGGAATATAAGCTCAGGCATTATAGTCAGAAAGGATAATTCGGTCATTTATATGAGTCCAAAGCTGGAGGGCTTTGAAAGCGACAAATACCTGCCGGAATTCGGCCGCTTTGTACAGGATATGCCGGTGAGCTTTAAGGGTGGAGATAATAGACTTATACTGAGCCAGCAGGATTTTTATTTTACCAATGGCAGTAAGGGAAGTGTATTTCTGGCCACCGATATCCATCCTCTTTTAAGCTTGTTCAGGAGGCTCAGCATTACTGTGGCAGTGGCAGTAATCGTCATACTGGTTTTGATAAACGGTGTTTTGACCTATATAATTGCAAGGAGAATAATAAACCCGCTGAGGAAGCTCAAGGATTCTGCCAATAAGATCAAGGAAGGCGACCTGGACTTTGATGTGGATGTGGAGTCAAAGGATGAAATTGGAGAACTTGGTCTGGCCTTTAATGAGATGAGGATGAGACTCAAAGGGTCACTGGAGCTTCAGCATCAGTATGAAAACAACAGAAGGGAACTGCTGTCGAATATATCCCACGACTTGAGGACCCCCATAACTGCAATAAAGGGCTATGTTGAGGGAATAAGGGATGGAGTGGCAGGCTCCCCCGAGAAGATGAAGAGATATATAAATACTATTTATTCAAAGGCTGTGGATGCGGATAGGCTCATCGAGGAGCTGTTCCTGTATTCAAAGCTGGAGCTCAGCAAGCTGGAGTTCAAGTTTTCGGAGATAGATATAGTCAAGTATCTTGAAGACTGCATGGAGGAGCTGCAGTTTGACCTTGAAAAGAGAAGGGTGGAAATAGCCTTCAATTCAGGCGGTGCAGAGCCGCTGAAGGTCAGGGCGGATGTTCAGCAGTTAAAGAGGGTTATAATAAATATAGTTGAGAATTCCGTAAAGTATATGGATAAGGAAAAAGGAAGGATAGACATAGAGCTTAATGCTGAGGATGGTCGTGTAGTGATAGCCTTCAGAGATAATGGGCAGGGAATACCGAAAGAAGCACTTCCCTATATCTTTGACCGGTTCTACAGAGCGGACTCCTCCAGAAATACCTCCACCGGGGGCAGCGGGTTGGGCTTGTCTATCGCAGATATGATAATAAAAGAGCATGGCGGCACAATGTGGGCTGAGAGCGCCGAGGGACAAGGAACTGCTGTTTTCTTCACCCTGGAAAAAACCCTATGAAAAGTGGTGAAATAAATGAAGAAGGTTCTTATTATAGAGGATGATATAAGTATTGCAGAGCTTGAGAGGGATTACCTGGAGATAAACGGCTTTGAAGCAGAGCTGGAACAGCGGGGTGACAAGGGACTGGCAAAGGCACTAAATGACGAATATGATCTGATAATCCTTGACCTCATGCTTCCCGGTACTGACGGCTTTGAAATTTGCAGGCAGATAAGAGTTAAGAAGAATACTCCCATACTCATGGTCTCTGCAAAGAAGGAAGATATAGACAAAATCCGGGCACTGGGCCTTGGAGCGGATGATTATGTAACCAAACCCTTCAGCCCCAGTGAGCTGGTGGCAAGGGTAAAGGCCCATATCTCCAGGTATGAAAGGCTGGTAGGCGGAAAAGATACCAAAAAAGGAATACTGGAAATCAGGGGACTTGTCATTGATCAAACCTCCAGGAGGGTATACCTCAATGACAAAGAGGTCATATTTACTACCAGGGAATTTGACCTGCTGTTGTTCCTGGCCTCAAACCAAAACAGGGTATTTACGAAGGAAGAGCTTTTTGAAAAGATATGGGGAATGGAATCACAGGGAGATGTAGCCACTGTTACGGTGCATATAAGGAAGATAAGAGAGAAGATTGAAGAGAACCCGTCGGACCCGAAATATATTGAGACCATATGGGGTGTAGGTTACAGGTTTGAGGTATAGAAACAGTATATTTAAATTACTTTGAGTGCAAAATCGAATAGGTTTTGCACTCTGTTTTTATTTCTCTTAAAATTTAACCATTTATCCGGCATAGTAATTGCCAATGTTTGATGAGATTCGAATATTAACGACAAAATAAATGTATTTTAGACAATATAATATTGTGGATATTTGTCCCTTTGTTATATAATTATGATGAGGGAAATCGGTTTCGATAAGGGGAGAAAAAAAGGATGAGCAAAGGACAAATACCATTTTTCAGACGGCTGAGAATAAAGGTTTCACTGGCAGTTTTAGCTATACTGCTTGTAGTTACCGCGGCACTTTCAGGGACATTATATTATGTCAGCAGTACCACCATTACAAGGAACACTGCAGAGAAGGCATTTAATATTGCCGAGGCGGCAGCAAAG
>JAUZPH010000605.1 GCA_030706065.1 Bacillota bacterium
AATGATTCCGCTGCCTTCTGCCTCCTTGACAAACCTCTTCCATCTGTTTATAACTTCCTCCCTGTATTTTGCGGGATCCTCCCCTTTTGGAATATAGAAGCTGAACATCCTTATATATTTGCATTCCATAATCCTGGCAATCTCCAGAGTATGCTTGAAGAGCTCCAGGTGGGCTTCGAAATCCTCGGTGATACCTATCTTGCCCAAAGGGGAGCCCACCGCTGAAAGCCTGAGGCCTCTTGCATCAAGCTCACTCTTTATCTCTCTGACTTCCTCCAGGTTGTAATTGACAAGTCCTTTCCCATTTACACCTCTCATCTCAATATACTTAATACCGTGCTGTTCCAATACATCCATCTGAACCTTCAAGTCGGAATCGATTTCATCTGCAAAGGCAGATAACATGAATTTACTCATAAATAATTCTCCTCACTTTAATTAGTAATCCATTGGTTTTTATTTCTCCCCAAGCTTTATGCTTATATTCGTATTCTATAACATCGGGCACTTTTAATCATTGTATTTATTGCTTAAAACATTGCAAATATTGCTTAAGGGCTTCTACCTTAATTTATCAGGTTGAAGTATGACAAAATCTCCTATAAAATATAGTAGAGAGGTGATGGACATGGAGAAACAAATAATGCACTACAACAACAGTAATAATTTTTCTTTGGACCATGTATTGACTGAATCTCCATATGATATTGCTACACATATGCATGACTGCTATGAATTGTTTTACTTTATTTCCGGAGAACTCACCTACTATATTGAAGGCCAGGCCTACAAACTTTGTCCAAATGATTTGATTATAACTAATTCCAGAGAGCTGCACAGAATTGTTTTTAACTCAAAGTCCAGCTACGAGAGAAAGTATATACACTTTAAACCCGATTACATTGCCCCTTATCAAACCGATGGCTACAGCCTGCTGAATAGTATGGAAAAAAGAAAGTTAGGCCATTATAACAGGATATCTGCAAAGGATGTAATTGAGAGCGGGATAAGCAGACTGTGGGATAATATTGAAAAGACTTTCCAGGAACACTCCCCGGAAAGCCAGATAATGATGAAAACATATTTTATACAAATGCTTGTTACTATTAATAAAGTCTTTTTAAGATATAACAATCCTCTTGTAGACAGCCATGAGTATGACAAAAAGGTAACTGCCATACTGGATTTCATAAATAGTAACCTGGAGGAAAGAATTACGCTGGATTTGCTGGAGCAGCAGTTTTACGTAAACAAATATTACTTATGCCATATATTTAAATTGAATACCGGTTTTACTGTTATTGAGTATATAACTCATAAAAGAATTATGAGGTCTGTAGAGCTGCTCATGTCAGGAATTTCAGCCCTGGATGTTGCTCATGCCGTTGGATTTGGAGATTATTCAACCTTCTACAAGGCCTTTAAAAATATTACCGGTTTTTCTCCCAGGCATTATTCCAAAACTTAGATTTAGGCTGATAAACCTTCATTCCCCGCTTACTTTAAAATTTACAATAGAAACCTTTCCGGTTTTTAAATCACATACTTTTAATATTTCCTTATCCCCATCACCGGTACAGGAATATAATATGTTGTCAAACAGATAATACTCATCATCTCTATTGTACAGGTCTTTGGTAACGACAATAGGGCCGGTTAAGCCCAATCCAACCTTATACAAATTGACATCGCCTTGTCCATCATTTTTATGCTGCTTGTTTGCTTCATCATAATCTATATAATATATAGTAGAATCAACGGTAAAAACATCCTTGGCTTTAAACTTTGCCTTGACCTGGTTCCCGCCATCAAGGGTGGTCTTTACAACATCGGCTAAATCTATAACTTGAAACACATAATTTTCATCAAAAGTATATACTTTATGAACATCTCCGCCGGATTCAATATTAAGATTGACATCCCCCGTACCATCGATTTTTACCTTATGCATCATATGGTTTTCACCCGAATAATATATCCAGCCATCATGTAATCCAAATTCATGAAGAGTCATGTCTTTGATAAGTGTCTTTTGGCCGCTGCCATCCAGGCTGCAGCTATATAAAACGGAATCTCCCGGCAGAGCATAATATATATGATTTGAATCTGTAGTCATGGAATGCAATTCATAATTGAAGAGTTTCTTTAGCCCGGTTCCATCTTTCTTAATGGAATACGGTTTATGACTAAGCATATCGGTAAAATACAGTCTATCACCTTGCTTTGATATATGTTGAGCACCTAATTCCGCAAGCTTTGTTACATCGGTTCCTTCTAATTTTGCTTTATAAAGGCAATAACCAGAAATTCCAATATCATTTCCTGCAGGTTTACTGAAATAAATCCAGCCATCATCAACGAATATATCGGAATTCCTGTTTAAATTAGCGGAAGTAGAGCCACCATTTTCATTGGCTGTTCCATCCCCCATGGTTTTAATTGAGCCTTTGCTGCAGCCGGTTATCAATATACAGGTCACCGCAGCGATGGCAATTAGTGCAAAAAACTTTTTTCTAATATTAACTATCTGCCCCAAATAAATACCTCCCAGTTAGTACCTTTTGTCACGAGTATAAATTGAATTATCTTATCTCAATAACCATATTATTGCCACTATCCCACTATTTTACACACACTTGAATAGGATATCC
>JAUZPH010000606.1 GCA_030706065.1 Bacillota bacterium
ACATAAAAAGACTGATGAAGATTTGTGCAGTGCACAAATCTGTCATCAGTCTTTTTTTCAGTGTATTATTTATTATTCTTTTTCCAGGTATCCTTCATGGCCACGATTCTGTTAAATATTAGTTTTTCCGTTGAAGAATACTTGTTATCCACCGCAAAGTAACCATTTCTAATGAATTGGAATTTATCCTCCGGCTCTGCACCCTGTACAAAGGGTTCTATAAAGCAGGTATCCAGTACCTCAAGAGAATTTGGGTTCAGGTTTTCCTTCCAGTCCTCGGCATTTGGGTTCTGCTCCTCCTCCGGCAGCATCAGCCTGTCATAAAGCCTAATCTCTGCCTTTACCGCATGCTCTGCAGATACCCAGTGAAGGGTTCCCTTCACCTTGCGGCCGTCCGGAGCATTTCCTCCCTTTGTTTCAGGGTCATAGGTGCAGTGAAGCTCTATGATATTGCCGTTCTCATCCTTTACTGCCTCCTGGCATCTTACAAAATAAGCATTTCTCAGCCTTACCTCATTTCCCGGGAAAAGCCTGAAATATCCCTTGGGGGGATTTTCCATATAGTCCTCCTGCTCAATGTAAAGCACCCTTGAGAAAGGAACCTTTCTTGAACCGAGCTCCGGATTTTCCGGGTTATTGGGAGCGTCAAACCATTCAACCATCCCTTCCGGATAATTTGTCACAACTACCTTTAGAGGCCTTAACACCGCCATTACGCAGTTCACCTTCGCCTTGAGGTCATCCCTTATGCTGTGTTCAAGCATGGCTACATCCACTACGCTCTCATTTCTTGAAATACCGATTTCCCCAAGGAAGTGCTTTATTGCCTCAGGAGTATAGCCCCTTCTTCTCAGTGCACGGAGGGTAGGCAGCCTCGGGTCGTCCCAGCCATCAACATATCCGTTAAGGACAAGGTCTCTCAGGTATCTCTTGCTCATAACGACTCCGGTTAAGTTCATTCTCCCAAACTCTCTCTGCTTCGGTGGGGTAGGTATTTCGCATTCATTCAAAACCCATTCATACAGCGGCCTGTGGTCGATAAACTCCGCGGAACAGAGTGAATGAGTGATATGCTCCGTAGCATCCTGCAGCGGATGGGCAAAATCATACATCGGATAGATGCACCATTTGTCACCGGTCCTGTAATGATGTGCATACTGTATTCTATAGATAACAGGGTCCCTCATATTCATGTTTGGAGAGGCCATGTCGATTTTAGCTCTTAATACTTTTGCCCCTGCAGGGAATTCGCCCTTTCTCATCCTTTCGAAAAGGTCCAGGTTTTCCTCAACAGAACGGCTTCTGTGGGGGCTTTCCAAACCGGGCTGAGTCAGTGTTCCCCTGTGCTCCCTTATTTCGTCAGGGCTCAGGTCGTCAACATAGGCCTTTCCTTTTTTTATGAGCATTACTGCATAATCATATATCCTTTCAAAATAATCAGAGCCGTAAAATAACCTGTCTTCATAATCAAAGCCCATCCATTTCATATCTTCCTGAATGGAATCTACATACTCATGATCTTCCTTTGTCGGATTTGTATCGTCAAATCTCAGATTGAAAAGACCGCCGTACTTCTGTACAGCACTGTAGCTAATATTTATGGCATAGGCACTGCCTATGTGGAGATAACCGTTAGGCTCCGGGGGAAAACGGGTGTGCACCCTGTCGTATACTCCTCCCTCCAGATCCTGTTCGATTATCTTGTGTATGAAGTTTGATCTTACCTCGGAACCTTCAACAGATTCTACGTTTTCAATGTTTACAATCTTGTCTGCCATTTTATACCCTCCTTTGAAATAAATAAAACTTATGTTCAGCCCCTGTATAAACCCCCAGGATTCCAGTCTTCTTATTGTTAACCCTGGAACCCTCCATTTTTACATCATATAAATAAAAAAACTCCCATTCCCAAGGCTTTAACGCCTTGGGGACGAGAGTTGTTAGCCCGTGCTGCCACCCCAATTCGCCCACATGTCACCATAGGGGCCTTGCCAGGTACTAAAAAATAATACCCCGACTCTTTAACGGGAGTTCCCGTCACCTTTCCCCCTAAGGGATTATAGTGAAACTCAGAGGCCTGTTTCAACAAGCATTTCCTGCCCCTTTTCAGCACCCGGGGCTCTCTTTCAAGGTTCACACCTGTTTACTCTTCTCTTCAAAGTTCATTATAGTTTATTTGAGAATATATTATAGCAATAACGGGATAAAGTCAATAGCATCTTTGATGTAATCATTGAGTCTGTCGGTTGTCTCTGTGCACAGGAGCACCCTTTGGCCTGTTATTTTCAATAGGGCCTATATATTCAAAGGCTCCGGGCCTCACTTCCCTCAGGTTGATATCCGCCAGCTTTTTCTTTGTAAATTGTCCCTTAGTAGTCATTACAAACACTCCTTCCAAATTTATCTTATGCATTTCAGAGCAGTTTCTTCTATAATATATGTTCCGCTCTCACTTGATTTTTATTCCCCGGAATATTAAAAAACAACTTGGAGAAAATGATATAGAGCATATTATTTTATATGGAGGTGTTTTTTATGCCCAGGTATACAAAAAAAGAAGACCTTGACAATACCAGGGACAAACTGGCATCGGGCCCTGTGACCACCGGCGACTTTGCCATATCGTCCTCCTCCAATTTGACGGTGGG
>JAUZPH010000607.1 GCA_030706065.1 Bacillota bacterium
GCCTTATCAGAAAATCCGACAAGGTTGCCGAAAAGTCTTTTCCGAGCCCGAATAAAACTGCACCGCTGCCGAAAAACACAACTAATACTATTGCAGCGGATATAAGCGAAAGTACCACTGCTACAATAACCTTCGATAAAATAATCTTGTTTCTTGGCATTCCAAAGGTTATAACATTTCTCAAGGTCTGATTTTTATTTTCTTCTGCTGCAGCCATATCCAGCATCGGTACAACCAGATATACCGGCATGATAAACATTGCTATAGTAATTCCAAACAGGATATTCAGGCTTATTGCCGAGTTTCCTTCATTAACACTGGCTAAAAGATTTATAGCCAATGATGCAAAGGCAAAGAAGCCGGTATAAACCCACAGATACTTACGGTTAAAATTTCTGTAAAGCTCTGCTCTTATATAATTATACATTTTTACTACCTCCAATCAAATCAATAAAGTAATTTTCCAGGTTTGCACCGATCTGATTGAGGACGTAAAGCAGTACTCCGTTTTCTATCAAAGCCTTTGATACTACCTCCGGTTTATCCATAAGGTCAAATATCCTTATTTCATTGCCGCCCAGTACCTCAAACCTTTTGCAGCCCAGCTGCTTCTCAAGTATTACCGCCGCCTTTTCTGCATTGTCCACTTTTACTACAAGACAGCTCTTGCACTTTTCTTCCAAGTCCTTTGCAGAAATCTGTTCCACAAACCGCCCATCATGGATAAAGCCGTAGCAGGTGGCAAGCTGTGAAAGCTCACTCAATATATGGCTTGATATGACTATAGTTATATTTCGCTCCCGGTTCAGCTTCAATAAAATGTCCCTGAACTCTACGATGCCTGTGGGATCAAGGCCGTTTATGGGCTCATCCAAAATCAGCAGATCCGGGCTGGACATTATAGCCAGGGCAAGCCCCAGGCGCTGTTTCATTCCCAGGGAAAAGTTCTTGAACTTTTTTTTCCCCGTATCTTCAAGCCCCACTATCTTTAGTGTATCCTGAATCACATTTTCTTCTGCAATTCCCCTCTGTATTCTGTAGTACTCCAGGTTCTTTCTCGCAGAAAGATACGGAAAAAAGCTTGGGGTTTCTATAATACACCCGGTTCTCATCCTTGATTTGTTGAGTCCGGACTCCGATGTCTCGTTCATAAGCTCTATCTCTCCCCCGGTTGGCATGGACAAGCCGCTGATCATCCTCAGCAAAGTGGTCTTTCCGGCGCCGTTCTTACCCACAAGCCCATAAATATCCCCTTTATTTATTTCCATGTCGACGCTGTTTACTGCCATATTGCGCTGATATTCCTTGGTCAGATTTCTAGTTCTGATTACTGCCTCCGTCAATTTAATTACCTCCTCTTTCTTGTGAAGATGCGGAAATTTAAACCTCTAGTATTCGCCTGAGAAAATATCGAATCTTCACCAATTTTTCCGGATGTAAAATTTCATCATATTTTTCAGCAATAAAATATCCAATCTTCACGGATTTTTATTGCTGATTATTTAAAAGAAATTTTACATCCTGGGCGAAAAATTAAAAAACAAATTTCCGCATCTATACCTGTATATTAGCATCCAAGTTACAAGAAACCTTTAATTAAAACTTAAGAAAGTCTTAATTTTGATCCGCAAGCTTAAAGCCGATACCCCATACGGTACGGATATACTCGTTATCCGTATCCGCTTTACTTATTTTTGAACGGAGGTTGCTTATGTGAACGTTGATAGTATTATCATCTCCGAAATACTCCTCCTGCCAGGCCTCCCTGAACAGGTTTGCCTTTGTAAAAACTCTGTTAGGATGGGACATTAGAAGCTCCAGTATGGCAAACTCCCTTGCAGTAAGGGCAATCTGCTTGTCGTTAGCCTGCACCTCCATAGTATTTCTGTTTAAGATCAAAGCCTTGTACCTCAATATGTCCTCTTTCTCTCTTGAATCGGAGAACACCATATACCTTCTTAATTGAGCCTCTACTCTGGCAGCAACTTCATTTACATCAAAGGGCTTTGTAACAAAATCATCTGCCCCCAGCTTCAGTGCTTCTATCTTGGTGTCCTGCCCGGGTTTTGCCGAGATAACCATCACCGGCATAGTCTTGGTTTTCCGTATCTCTGCCAGCAGAGCCTCACCGGTGAGTCCCGGCAGCATCAAATCCAGGAGTACCATATGAAAATCGTAATGCTCCAGGCACAGCTTTGCCTCCGAGCCGGAGTAAGCGCAGCGCACAGTGTATCCTTCCCTGCCTAATACCCTGGAAAGCAGGTTGCTTATATCAACATCATCCTCAACTACAAGAATATTTACATTTTCCTTCCTCATATACATCACCACTATTCATTGTATCATGAAAATAAATCCATATAAATATTCTTGTGGATTTAGTATAGTACCCTAATGACGAACCATGAAAGAAGTGACACTAATGATAAAAGAAATAACTTTTGATTGACTTGATTTGTCAAAGTTGTTTCTCATGAATTCTATATTTCAATTATTAATCCCTTAAGCTTGTCTAAACCATCAACAACCACCAATTTATTACATAGCAATAATTCCCTTTTCAAAAATATTCTGTTATAATATATTTATTCCAGCTACTCCCATACTTTTATGTTTATGTAATCTCAACTGTA
>JAUZPH010000608.1 GCA_030706065.1 Bacillota bacterium
ATAGTGGCTCTGATGGCGTTGATAACCTGGGACACAGAATCCTTTAAAGCCTCTCTTATTTCATCGGAGGTAACAGTTATAACTTTTGGAAGTCCTGTCATAAGGTCCCGTCCGGTAACCTGCATGTCTCTTTTCTCCAAATTCTCATCGGCACAGGCAGAGCCAAGTTCGATCTTAATGTTTTCAGCTGTTATTTCACCTATCATTAAATTAAATTCTCTTTTTATGAAGTTAATTAGGGCATCGTCCAATTGATTCCCGCCAACTCTCAAGGTATTACTTGTCACAATTCCACCCAGGGAAATTGCCGCAATCTCGGTAGTTCCGCCACCTATATCAATGATCATACTGCCGATGGCTTCATCTACAGGCAGGCCTGCACCCAGTGCAGCAGCGATAGGTTCTTCAATGAGCATTACTTTTTTTCCCCCACCCTGGGTTGCTGCCTCATTGATTGCCTTTTTTTCCACTTCTGTAATTCCTGAAGGATGGCAGATTACGATATTGGAATTTGCAAGACTGCTTCTTCCAGCAGCCTTTTCAAGAAATTTTTTGAGCATCTGTTGATTGGCATCAAAGTCAGCTATTACACCATCCTTTAGTGGTCTGATAGCCTCAATGTCTCCGGAGGTTCTGCCAATCATCCTTTTAGCTTCTGAACCTACAGCTAAAACTTTTCTGCTTTTTGTGTTTATAGCTATGACTGAGGGTTCCCTCAATAGGATTCCTTTTCCCTTCATATATAACAGAGTGTTTGATGTTCCCAAATCTATTCCTATGTTTCTGGATGTAGCAAATAATCTCATGAAAAATTCTCCTTTCAAACTTTAGACACATTACTTCAAGCATTTTTCAAATCAATCTGAAGATGCGGAAATTTAAACCTTTAGTATTCACCTGAAAAAATATCAGATCTTCACCGATTTTTCTGGATGTAAAATTTCAACATATATCGCGGATAAAATAGCCAATCTTCACGGATTTTTATTGTTGCTCATTCAAAAGGAATTTTACAAACTAGGCGATATATAAAAATATAAATTTCCGCATCAATAAAGCTGACAGTGAATATGGTTCATCTAAATATTTTACGTAATTCGACAGCTTTTTTAAGGTGTCAAAGCGGTGGTAATTTAATCCAGGGTTTAGGAGGTTGATATTTCTATGGAACAGTCATGTGTTTCATCAGAGTATATTCAAAATTTACTGATGGATTTATAGAATATTATAGTTGAGTATTGGTGTAATAACTATCAATGATATATAATAATAGTAAGCAATGGTATTATAATGCAATTATCATATGAAATGGAGAGGATATTATGGAGCAGTTAAAGGCAAAAGAAGGACTGTCGAAAAAGAGTCTGTTTTTATTTGGGGCATTGGGTGTGGCTACGTTTGTACTATTAAGCCTCCCCCGGAGGATGAAGGTGATTGCTATTACAAATAACTACAATGGTAGTGTTAATGGCGGAGAACCTTGCTGCAAAACGGATAACATGGGAAAAGGAGAGTAGTTTTGAAGTATAAATGCCTGGTATTGGACCACGATGATACTGTTGTCAAAAGTACTCCTGATATTCACTATCCTGCCATGGTTGAGGCGCTTAAAACATTAAGGCCCGGAGAGGTACCCCTAACCCTTGAAGACTTCATTACATACAGCTTTGATCCGGGTTTCTCTGCAATGTGCAGGGATATCCTAAGGCTTACCGATGAGGAAATACAATATCAATATAAGGTCTGGCAGAGCCATACAACAAGGGAAGTCCCGGACTTTTATCCCGGATTTCCGGAACTAATTAGGGAACACAAAGAGGACGGCGGAATAATATGTGTTGTGTCCCACTCGGAAAGCCGGCAGATTGCACGGGACTATAATCTAAAGTGCGGAGTTTCCCCGGATTTGATATTTGGATGGGAACTGGGGGAACTTCAGAGAAAGCCAAGCCCCTATCCTGTCCTTGAAATAATGAGGAAATTTGATCTGAATAAACAGGATGTTTTGGTGTTGGACGATTTGAAGCCCGGCCTGGATATGGCAAGAAGCTGTGATGTAGCCTTTGCCGCAGCGGGATGGTCTCATTCAATTCCACAGATAAGGGAACACATGAAAAAGCATGCAGATTATTATTTCCAGTCCGTGGAGGAGTTCAGGGGATTTATATTAAAAAAGTGATTGTCGGTAAAATCTATAAGAAATTAATTTAATAAGACTGAAGGGTAATTACGTCCTTCAGTCTTTTCATACTTAGAAATCTGTTTTGATTATTCAGGGGATATAGCCTTTTAGGATAGAGTTAAATAAGTGTATAACAAATTCGGTATCTCCTTAATAAGATATTCTGTCTCCAAATATCTTACTTCTTGTACATACTGTCTACTATACTATTGCCCACTCTGCTCTGTTTTACTGTTTAAGTTTTATTAATAGCCACATGTTCCTAAAGCAGCCGTGTGTATCAATAGGCGTATATTGAAGAAATGGAGAGTATACTACCGTGATAAGGTTATAATTATTTCAAACCTGGCTTTGCAACGAAATACTATAACTGCATAAATGATACTATAACACTTGTCGTTTCGAGGGCAGCCTGAACCGACAAGGAAACAATATACCTGTATGAAGA
>JAUZPH010000609.1 GCA_030706065.1 Bacillota bacterium
CCGATGGTGGTTTCCCCGCCATGTCCCGGAAGAACTATAGTGTCCTCAGGGAGTCCCATTAACTTCGTCTTTATGCTGTTTATCAGAGTATCGTGATCCGCTCCCGGAAAATCCGTCCTGCCTACACTTCCTTCGAAGAGGGTATCCCCGCTTATCAGTATGTTTTCCACATAAAAACAAACGCCTCCTGGAGTATGCCCTGGAGTTGCAATAGTACTGATCACCATATTACCAAGATGAAAAGTGCTGCCGTCATCAATGAAATTATATATTTTACCGTCATCGTCTTTTATCGTATATAGTTCACTGATCCCTGACTTTATCATATCATAATCCTCCCTGTTTATGCAGACAGGTACATTATACTTTTTCTTCAGGTCTGTAACTGCGCCGGTATGATCAAAATGGCCGTGGGTAAGCAGTATATACTTTACTTTGGTACCGCTCTTTTCTATGGCAGAAATGAGTTTTTCCGCATCTCCACCGGGATCAATAACCGCGGATTCCGCTGAGGCCTCATCTGATAATATATAAAAGTTTGTACCCAGCATTCCTGCAGGAATCCTGATAATCTTCATGGCTATCAGCTCCTTAAAAGTTCTTTTTACTGTCGATCAGCAGAGTAACGGGTCCGTCATTTTCAATATGCACCTGCATATTGGCACCGAAAACACCAGTTTCCAACCTGATACCGTCGTTTCTGCACTCTTCTACAAATTTATTGTACAATACCTCAGCTTCTGCCCCGGAAAGAGCCTCCATGAAGTTGGGGCGCCTTCCCTTTCTGCAGTCACCATATAAAGTAAACTGAGATACTATGAGAAGCTCTCCCCCAACATCCTTCAAGGAGAGATTCATCTTACCGTCACTGTCTTCAAAAATTCTTAAGTTTATGATCTTATCTTTCAGATAGGATATATCTCCCTCATTGTCCTCCCTGGTTATCCCCAGGAGCACCATAAGCCCTTTTCCTATCCGGCCCACTATCTTCTCTTCTACCATAACCCGGCTGCTCGTAACCCTCTGAACAACTGCTCTCATAGTTTCACCTCTAGTTTTTGGTTCTGAATACTTCTATTACTCCATCCAGTCTCTTCAGCTTTTTCATAAGCTCCTTAAGCTGCTCAATGTCGGTAATCTTCAGTTTTGTATTTATTACTGCCGTTCCATTTTTTGCTGTCTTTGCATTGACGGCATGAAGATGTATTTTGAAATCTGTAATAAGCACCATTATATCCGACAAAATTCCGCTTCTGTCATCGGCTTTTATCTGAATTTCGGTTATGTACCCGGCGGATTTAAATCCGCTCCAGCTTACCTCCACAATCTTGTTTTCCGAATCCTGGAGCAGAATTTCTGCATTCTTGCAGTCCTTGCGGTGCACAGAAACACCTCTGCCTTTTGTAATATAACCTATTATGATATCACCGGGCACAGGATTACAGCATTTAGCAAATCTCACCAGCACATTGCTCAAGCCCTTGACATCAACACCGTAATAACTGTTCTTTCTGACATTTTCAGCGGAGGATTTGGATATCACTTCCTCGATGTTCTTTAAAGCTGTGGCATTGTCCACCTCCGGTGCCTTGTCACCCTTATACCCTTCCTTCAGCTTGGTGATAATGGATGTACCGATTAACGCACCCATGCCCACCGCAGCATATATATCCTCAATGGCATTCATATTATATTTTTTAAGCAGCTTTTCGAAAGCCTCCCCTTTGGCAATTTCACCAAAGTTAAAGCCCTGTCTTTTTGATTCCTTTTCAAGGAGTTCCTTGCCCTTGCTTATATTTTCGTCCTTCTTTGCCTTTTTAAACCAGGCTCGAATCTTGCTCTTGGCTTGATTACTTTTTGCAATGTTCAACCAGTCTATACTTGGCCCTTTTGGCGTAGAAGCAGTCATGACTTCCACAATTTCACCTGTCTTGAGACGGTAATCCAGCGGCACCATCTTTCCGTTAACCCTTGCACCAACACAGCGGTTTCCGATATCGGTATGAATCTTATAGGCAAAATCTATAGGTGTAGCCTCCGCCGGCAGGTCAATAACTGCCCCTTTCGGTGTGAATACGAAGACCTCATCGGAAAAGAGGTCTATCTTGAAGGCCTCCATAAACTCCTCAGCGTCGGAGGTCTCCCTCTGCCATTCCAATATATCCCTGAGCCAGGACAGCCTTTTGTCGAAATCATCCCCGCTCTCAACTCCCTGGTTTTCCTTGTACTTCCAGTGAGCCGCAATACCGTATTCTGCAGTTCTATGCATTTCAAAGGTTCTTATCTGTATTTCAAAGGGCTTGCCCTGAGGCCCAATAACGGTGGAATGGAGGGATTGATACATGTTAGGCTTGGGCATGGCAATGTAATCCTTGAATCTGCCCGGAATAGGCTTAAACATGGTATGCACTATACCCAGTGCCGCATAGCAGTCCTTCACCGTATCCACCAGTATTCTTATAGCCGTTAGGTCGAAAATCTGATCGATGGCTTTATTTTTGTTCAACATCTTTCTGTAAATACTGAAAAAATGCTTCGGTCGTCCATCGATATCCGATTCTATGCCGGAATTTTTTAAATTATCTCCCAGAAGGTCAATTATGGTTTTTATATATTCCTCTCTCTC
>JAUZPH010000061.1 GCA_030706065.1 Bacillota bacterium
AACTTCTTGCAAGGAAATAGGTCAGAGCCGGTGCCAGTATATTGATGGCAGTACCGCTTACCACCTGATCGGCCCTCATTGTGATACTTGCAAAGGCATGAAGCATGGAAAACAATCCTCCAGCCAAAGCCGAGGCAGCCAGAGAGATATATACGCCAGATGCCCCGGCCGACTGCCCCATCATCATTGTAACTATTGCTCCGGCAAAAGCTCCTATTCCCAGAAGGCCTTCAAGTCCTATATTTACCACACCGCTTCTTTCACTGAAAAGCCCTCCCAATGCAATGATAAGCAGGGGAGCCGTAAAGGCCACAGCGAGATTGACTATACTTACTATATTACTCCAGGACATCTTTTCCTCTCTCCTTCCTTTTAAAAATTTTATTAATTCTGTTAAGCCAGGTCTCAAGCATTAAGCTTGTGGCCGCAAAATATATTATTATGGCAACTATTATGGAAACAAGCTCATTGGGAACATCCGTAGCAGAAGTCATGAATAGGCTCCCTGCGTTCATAATTCCAAATAAAAATGCAGAAAGCAGAACTCCGACTGGCGTATTTAGCCCAAGCAGAGCTACTGCAATACCGTCTATACCCTGGGAAGGCAGACTTCCAATCTTCATATTTTCGGAATACCCGAGAAAGAAGGTCGCTCCGGCAAGGCCTGCCAAAGCTCCTGCTATCATCATCGAAAGAATCATATTTCTGCTCACTTTCATCCCTGCATATCTGGAAGCATGAATATTAAATCCTACCGCCTTGAGTTCATATCCAAAGGTGGTTTTTTCCAGTAACCACCATATCAGTATCACTGCCGCCAATGCCAGGAATAAACCTATATTCACATTTGAACCATGGAAAAACCCGGTAAGGCTGCTCAGCCTCAAGGATGAAGTGGATCTTATAACCTGTGATTCTGTTTCAAAACTTCCCTTCATATATATGGGAACAAAGTAATATACTGTCCAAAGGGCAATATAGTTCATCATTATAGTTGTTACAACCTCATGAATTCTGTATCTTGCCTTGAATAAACCCGGGATAAAAGCCCACAATGCCCCTCCCAAAATTGATGCCGCCACTGCCAGCGGTACATGTATATATGCAGGAAAGGAAAGCTTTACGCCAACAATGCTGCCAAAAAAGCCGCCCATAAGCATCTGGCCTGCCGCTCCGATATTGAAAAGCCCCGTCCTGAAGGCAAAGGCAACGGAAAGCCCGGTGAGTATGAGAGTTGTCATATTGAGAAGTGTGTCCCCGAAGCGTTTATTGAACACTATCTCTTTCCAGTCTGTATTATCTGAAACCGTTACCAAGAGCCCTGCGCCTCTCAAAAGTTCCCGATAGGCATCTACGGGGTTATGCCCTGTGACAAGCATTACAAGGGCACCGGTTACAAAACCTAATACTACTGCCAAAATTGACACCAGAAACCTGTTTCTACCCATGCGACTTTCTTCCTCCTCCTGCCATCATAAGCCCCAGTTCATTCTCATTGGTTTTATCCGCATCAACAATACCTACAATTTCTCCGCCGTGAATAACTGCAATTCTATCGGAAAGATTCAGTATTTCATCCAGTTCCAGCGAGAATAACAGAATAGTTTTCCCCTTATCCCGTTCCTCAAGAAGCCTTCTGTGGATATATTCTATGGCACCTACATCAAGTCCCCGCGTGGGCTGGGCTACTACCATAACCTCCGGGGACTTATCTACCTCCCTTGCTATGATAGCCTTCTGCTGATTGCCGCCAGACATGCTTCTTGCTCTTGTACAGCCGCCTTCGGCAGAACGGACATCGAACTGCTTTATCAGTTCCTCCGCATAGGAATGTATTACATCTCTTCTAAGGATACCGGCCCTGGAAAAAGGTTCTTTATAGTAATTTCCAAGGATTATATTGTCTTCAAGAGTAAAATCCAATACAAGGCCATACTTGTGCCTGTCTTCCGGTATATGTCCCAGTCCCTTTTCGCTTCTGGCCCTTATTGACAATCTGCTTATATCGGTTCCATTTATTGATATATTTCCCGACTCTATATCTCTTAACCCGGTTATTGCCTCAATAAGTTCTGTCTGGCCATTGCCTTCTATCCCTGCAATGCCCAGAATCTCACCACTTCTAACTGAAAGGGTAACCTCTTTAACAGCCGTGATTCCTCTGCTTCCCATAACATTTAATTTATCGGTTTTAAATACCTCTTTACCGAAACGAGACGGCTTCTTTTCAACCTTGAAGCTTACATGCCTTCCCACCATCATTTCCGCCATCTTTTCCTCGGTGGTTTCCTTTACATTGACGGTAGCAATGGAACGCCCTTTGCGTATTACCGTGCAGCGGTCTGCCACTGCTTTTATTTCTCTCAGCTTGTGGGTTATCAGCAGTATGGTCTTACCTTCAGCTGCCATGCTTCTCATAACCGCCATAAGTTCTTGAATTTCCTGTGGTGTCAGTACAGCCGTAGGTTCATCAAAAATCAGTATTTCAGATTCCCGATACAGCATCTTTAGTATCTCGACCCTCTGCTGCATACCTACTGAGATATCTTCAATCTTCGCATTCGGATCCACACTTAGCTTGTATCTATCGGATAACTCCTTTATTCGCTTTGACGCTGTTTGAATATCAATTTTTCCTTTTCTAACCTTTTCAATTCCAAGAATTATATTTTCCGTCACTGTGAAATTGTGGATAAGCTTGAAGTGTTGATGCACCATCCCAATGCCCAGATCATTTGCTGCATTGGGATTTGTAATTTTAACTTCTTTGCCTCTGACTTTGATAATACCGGCTTCCGGTTGATAAAGCCCAAACAATACCGACATCAAAGTGGATTTCCCGGCACCATTTTCTCCGAGTAATGCGTGTATCTCACCAGGTTTGACCTGAAGCGTAATATCATCGTTTGCAACTATTCCAGAAAACTCCTTACGGATGTTCAGCATCTCTATAATGTATTCCATGTCTTCACCTCCATGGCAAATAGTCATATTCTTAAAAAAGGAAAACAGGCCTTTTCAGGTTTCTGTTTTCCTCTTACATCTATTTACTTAACAAATGCATCCAGTTCAGCCTGAGTCTTTGGAACAACTATTTTCCCTGAAACTATATCCGCACTTACCTTGTCAAGGCTTGAAACCACCCCTGCTGCAAGGTTCGGATTTTGTGCAGGTATACCCACTCCATTATCCTTCAGAGAAAGGGTAATAACCTGGCCTCCGGGAAACTTGTTGTTTAATCTGGCATCAATGTAATTGTAGGCAGCTACGTCTATTCTCTTCATAGCGGAAGTCAAGGTTACGGACTTGTTGCTGGCCTTGTCATATACTCCATCGTTAAACTGGTCAACGTCCACTCCAATTACCCACACACTGCTGCCGCTCTGTGCCCTCTGTTTTGCCTCATTAAAAACCCCTACACCTACTCCGCCCGCTGCATGAAATATAATGTCCGCACCTTTTCCATACATGCCCGCAGCCAGTGTCTGACCCGCTGAAACCTGATCAAAGGTTCCCTGGTATACATAATCGACTATTTGAGCTTTGGTTCCCATGTTTTTATTTGCATAGGCTACACCAGCCTGGTAGCCAAAGCCATACCTTTGAACCGGAGGAATCTCCATCCCTCCTACAAATCCCAGTTTATTGCTCTTTGTAGAAAGTGCCGCAGTAACACCGGCCATAAATCCTGCTTCCTGTTCGCTGAAAAACACACATACTACATTGTCGTGCTTGACAAAATTAGTGTTATCCTTGGTGTGAGTCTGCCCGTCGATAAGAACAAAGGCGGCATCCTTATGTGCGTCCGCTGAAGTATTTACAGCGGTTTCAAACTTATAGCCAGGTGTTACAATTATCTTGTAGCCGGTGTCGTATAAATCATTAATTGTGTTTATGTAGTCCGTTTCCACCTGTCCCGGCGGCTGAAGATATTTTATATCAATGGTACCTTTGTCCGCCTGATATTTCTTTATTCCTTCCCAGGTACCCTGATTAAAGGATTTGTCGTCTATTGTCCCGGAATCAGTGGCCATACCAACTTTTACCTTGCCCGTTCCGCCACTCTTACTGGTGCAGCCCGCAAAAAATGAGGCAGCCACCGCACCGGTTAAAAATACAGCCAATAGTCTTTTTTTCATCTGTTCCTTACCTCCAACTTTGGATTTTCACATCTCTCGAATTTCCTGATAAGATAATGCTGAGCGTTATTTGATATCCCGCTGTATTTGTTATTATGTGTTAAATTTTGATTTTTATTTAGTATATAGCTGCGGAAATTTATATTTTAATCTATCACCTTCGAAAAATCGGTGAAGATTCGATATTTTCTCAGGCGAATACTTTAAGGTTTAAATTTCCGCATCTGTATAGCTGCGGAAATTTATAATTTAATCTATCACCTTCAAAAAATCGTTGAAGATTCGATATTTTTTCAGGTGAATTATTAGGGTTTAAATTTCCGCATCTGTAGAGTTAGACAACCAAAATTTTATTTATCCAAATCAGGATGAAAAATTCCTGTTAAAGGAGCAGCAATAGAAAATCTCACATAAAATAAAACAACACATAAGAAACCTTATGTGTTGTTTTATTATTTCTTCTTTGAACCCTTGTCTTTTCCCTTCTTGGTGGATCCGCTCTTGCTCTTACCCTTATCCGGCATGGCTTTTGCCTCCTTTAAAATAAAATATAATAAAATCTATGAGCCTACAAGGGACTTTATTCATGAAACACCAGGTTAATTTATTCTTATACCCGGCTCTTGTGTACTCATAGCATAGTATTTTAATCAAAGCTCCCTTGGCAATTCCACTATATAAAAAATATTTGAATATTCAAAAATTTAGCTTATGTTAATTCTACCATATATGTCATTAATTATCCAGACTTTTCTAAAATTTCTGGCTACTATGCAAATATTATGGAAAAATCAAAGAGATATAGATGCAAATCATGTGCTGCAGTTGCGGAAATTTAAACCTTTAGTATTCGCCTTCAAAAATATCGAATCCTCACCAATCTTTCCGGATGTAAAATTTCATCCTATTTTTCGGATAAAATATCCAATCTTCACGGATTTTTATCCGACAGTTTAAAAGAAATTTTACATCCAAGGCGATAAATTCAGAAATTAATTTCCTCATCAAAATCCCAAGAAATTTTATTTTAATGATTCGAACCTTTCCCATATATCCGGAAAGGCCTTTTTGAGATTGATTATCTTGAACCTCTCACTATCTACAAAGGTTTGAACCGTATGCCCCTTCGCCAGCACCTTCCCATCGTTTTTCCTGACAGCCTCATAATGGAGCTGCACCTTGACAGGGCTCAATTCCTCCAGCTTAGTTTCTATTTGTATTTCATCGCCATATCTTGCACCCTCAATATACTTGCATTGGGTTTCAACTAAAGGCATCATTATGCCTATGGATTCCATATCTGCGTACCTCATGCCTATTCCTGCTATAAAATCCTCTCTGGCAGCCTCAAAATATACATAATAATTTGAGTGATGAACCACACCCATCTGATCTGTTTCCGCATATCTCACCTTTAGTTCAGTAGTACTTTTATACATAACCTTCCCTCTTTCCTGCAATCATCTTTACAGCCATTTATCTATAATTTTATACCTTAAAAGATAAAAAAACCAGCTTTTTAAAGCTGGCCTTTCTACTGCATATTGAATTTTACTATCTGATATTCTCGAAAAATCGGAAAGTCAGTTAATCCTCTACCTGTAAACCTGATATCCCGCCAGGGCTGCTGCATATTTAACCGTATTTGATTTTATACTATAAAAGGTCTGAACATCATTGACCCACAGAGGTACCGTATGATAATGGCGCTTATTCGCTTCAAAGACCCATACCCTCTGGTCTTCGTCAATCATTACATCAAAACCCAAATCCCCATAGTTTTCACCTGTCTGGTCCAGAATCTCACACACGCACTTGCAGGCGGCTATTACCTCTCTCTTTTTTTTGTAAATTTCCTTTTGACTGAAGTCGAAGGCCTTGTACAGAATATCATCGAAGGTGGAGGTACTTCCCCAGTTTGTACAAATATCTCCTCGTGCTCCTATCAGTGCAATGATACCTGTACAGGACCAATTCATCGTATGATCCTTCTGCATGATCACACGAAAGTCCATGTGTCTTCCTTTCACTTTTAGGGGATTTATTGCCTGCTGAACAATATATTTATGGCTTCCGGCAGCCTCCTTAATGAAGTCTTCGGCTTCTTCCTTTGATAAAATTGAAGTAACTTCACGTCCTTGTTTACCCTGGAACCCATAAATTCCGTCATGAAGAGTTACTTTATACAGCCCCCTGGATAGGGTTCCGTTTATCGGCTTCAGGTAGGCCGCACCATAATGGTCGATAATATAATCCACATCTTCTATGGAAGAATACAACCTGGTATAGGGTATGTTCTGGCAATAGGGCTTATAGCTTGTAATGAGCTGCCAGAACTCCCACTTGTCAAAATAATTGGAGTTGAACATACGGTTGCCTGTCTCTTCCTTCAGCTTGATTCTTATTTTATCCGGTAGTGAAGTCCTCTGAAATATTGAATCCGGCAGAGGAAATACTCCCGCCTTCCAGGCCTCACCGGCCCTCCTGCATCCGGGATTATAGCAATAACCCTCAACACACTTGTTTTTAAAATCAATGCCCTCAGAACTGAAGGCAATCAAAAGCCCACGAATTTCCGGATAAATATTTGTATAGCTCATCAGCTTGCGAAGCCTGGCGGGAGTCAGGGCCTTCTTTCTTCTAAACATCAGTAGTCCCAGAACCGGGCCGATCCTTATACCTTTTCTGCCTAAGATTATTTGATACTCTATCCCTTCAGTCAGCAGCAGCCCTTCCATCACATCTGAGGATACTACTACCTCCTGGTCATTCCCGTTAAGATTCTCCTCAACCTGCGCCTTCAAGGTTTTTCTGCCTGCACTTATACTCAATTCCTCTGATTTTGAAATATCGACTCTTTTTAAACATTTTGCCGGCAAATATATTCTCCCTTTTGTTTCTTTACTGGAAAGTATCCTATAAAACATCCGTCTCCTCCTCCCTGCTTCCAAAGCCAGCCAGAGCTTTGGCATAATGCATGGGACCTGCCAGTATGGTGTAGTATCCTGCAATATCATTTGCTCTTAACGCTATTCCCGGATGAGGTCTTCGGTTATTTACCTCAATAAGCCATAGGTTCTTTTGCCTGTCAATACCTATATCAAGCCCAAGCGTAGCATAGTTAAATCCATATTCGTCCAAGGTTCGGCATACCTTCATACACAAGGATACCATTCGTTCCTTTATATTAAAGGCTTCAAATTCGGATTGAGCCAATTCCTCTCTTATAAAATCCTCAGCGGGCATGGCAGCTCCTCCGCTGGATATATTGCTAACCACACTGTCCTTTGCTCCCACTCTGGCAATAATTCCGTTACACTGCCATCTGCAGGCTTCATTCTTTTGCATCACACATCTGAAATCCACAATGCCACCGTCGAACCTGAAGAGTTCCAGTCCCTGCTGCACTATGTGCTCCCCGGAGATAAAAAGCTTCTTCGTTATATTATCAAATTCCTCCCTGCTCACCGCTTCCAGAGTGATATTTTCATCATCTTCACGGTATTTGAATATCTGTCTGCTTCCTTCCCGGCTTACCTTCACAACTCCAAAGCCCTTCATACCCCAGGCGGGTTTAACATACACTGTAGGGTATTTCTTCAGCATCTCATATATATCTGCCTCGGAATTGTATACTATTGTGTCAGGAAGATGATCCCTTATATCTTCCTCCTTTGAAAACCATCCGTACATATCCCATTTGTCAAAGGTATAATTGTTGAATATATTATCGCCGATGGCTGAAAGAAAATGGTTTTGCCATTTCTCATTCATATGAGTTTTTCGGTTGATGGCCCTTGGATATGGAAACACTCCCTTTTCCCAGGAATCCTTCTGAGGGTTATAGCAATACCCTTCAATAAGCCGCTTCTCTTTATTCACCATATCCAGGGAGAAAACTATAATAGCCCCGTGGATATTGGTATAGTCCAGAGTATGAAGAGCTATCTCCTTCAGCATCCGCTTTGTTATGCTCTCGGCCTTCCGGCTGGCCGCTATACCGATACAGGGACCAATAATTATTTCATTTCCTCTGACCCTTATCTCATAGATTGGATATTCCGGTATATGCAGTTCCTCTATGACCTCAGAGGACAACTTTATCTCCGTTTCTTCAACTAAATCTGAAATTGATATATCAACATATTTTTTCTGGGTTCCAAAACTGACAAAGCCCCTCAATTTTTTTGTGAGCACCAGCTTTTCTGCCAGTTTTTCATTTATTATCATCTCCGGTTTTTCAGCTCGGTGCTTCTTCACTGATATTTGAAAATCCATTACCTTCACCCCTAAACATGGTTTTTTAGAATCCAGCCAGGTGGGCCGCATATAGTATTGGTGTATGCCTTATGGCCAAATAGGTATCATAATCCATGACTTTAAACCCCTTGAAGCTTGGGAATACATTCACCTCAATTATCCAGCTATTCCCACTCTCATCCAGAGCAATATCCACGCCAAATTCCGCAAAATGATGCCCTATACTGTCAAGACTCTCACATAATTTCAAGCACAAATCATCAATTTCATTTTTGATTTTCTCAAGGTTGAATTTTTCAGTTGAAAATGACTTTTCAAGAGCTTTGTCGAGAGTAAGGGCATACCCGCCTCTTGAAATGTTGGTAATGAGGCTTTCCTGTGCCGCTACTCTGCATTCAATTCCTGAACACTTCCAACGAGATGTCTTGTCCTTCTGCATCACTAGCCTTATATCATAAGCGGCACCTTCTATCTTAGCCAGTACCAGGTGTTTCTGTATCAGGTATTTATCAAACAGATTATTATTCTTATCAAAGAAGTCCTTTAACGCCGCGTCGTTATCCAGTAAAAATTCCTTATTTCCGCTGTTTCTATAATCAAAGACTCTATAGCCGTCATTTTCCTTATTTATTATACATATTCCTCTTCCCCTTGAAAGGTAAATTGGTTTCAATATCACATCCCTGTTATCATCTATGAATTTCTTTGCCTGATTATAACTGCTGCATAACTCTGTTGCAGGTACATGCTTTGCAAGAGCTTTATGCTTCTTTACATGCTTATACAGATAGAACTTTCCAAATCTCCATGAATTGAACATCCTGCCATTGGTTACGTTTATCAGTCTTCTGATATCACTCTTTTTTGAGTGGAAGTCCCTTCTGTAAATTGCTGAGGGAACGGGGAATATTCCAAATCTCCACTGTTTTTTTGAATTATCATAGTATAGTCCATAAACCTCTCCATTTTGCCAGTCGATGGTTTTAGGGGAAAATGCATATATTAACCCGCCGATCTTTTCATATATTCCAAAACGGTCCGAGTATTTCTTCATATGGTTGGGGCTGTATATATAATCATGGGGACCGAGCAGTAGTCCAATTGTGGGACCAATGATCAAATTACGGCCTTTTTTCTTCATTTGGTAAGTTACTGAAGGATTTATCCTTAAATCCGATACCAGTTTTTCGGAAAGCTTTATTATCAGGGGTTCCTCAAAATTACTGCCGCCTTCGGCCTCAAGAGACATATCAAATTTTACCTGCGCCTTTTCGCTTTTTTTCCCAAAGGAAACTGTAACCTCGAAATTTTGGTTTTCTCCGTTTTCAGGAGGCAGATATACTATTTTCTCCTCCTCATGTTCAGTGATTATTTTAATCCACATAAACTAGTCCCCCTCTTGTCTATGCCTGTAGTAACGGGCCAACTTCAACATATTTTTGTAGAACCTCCTGCAAAAATCAGGCTCCCTGACAGCCCTGAAGAAATATTGATCCAATCCTCCCATATGCAGAAAGTAAGGTTTGTTTTCCGAATCTAATATAAAATCCATAAAACAATGGCCTACAGAGGGAAGATATTTGTTGATATGAAATATGCCATTCATAGCCGCTGCATCTATCTCCTCAAATAGACTACCAAACTGTGCTTCTGTTCCAAGATAAACATCTCTGCTTAAAAGGGACCATATGTCCGGGCGAAGTTTTTGCAGATACACCCTTACTACAACAGGATGATTGGCTTTAATTCTTATCTCCGGTATCTCGATAAACAGCCACCTCTGCTGACATAGAGAAGCATCAATATAATCGCATATATGCCCTTTTCTAAAGTACTGTGATCCGGTAATCCTGTCTGAATCCGGATCCGGCACTGCATAGATTACCCTTGAAAGGCTTGCTCCCCTTGAAGGCATGATGATATAGCTTTTTTCATCCACAGGCCTGAAATTTCTTTCCGCCTTATCGTAAATATGATATGGAAGCAAATACTTACGAGTACTATTAAATGAAGAAAGAATATCCATAATCATCCATTGATCAAATTTGTTAATATAATTGACAAGTTCTACTTTTTCCATCTCCTCAAGAGCTTTCCTTACCTTTATCGCCGCATCGTCCTTTTGGAGACTGAAATTAAATATTACAGAAGGTAAAGGGACCTCAACTGATTTTACAGCCTTACCGGAAATAAGGCTTCCCTTAACCATTTTCTCCTTTAAATTTATATTAAAGATAGTGAAAACAACTATATTATCGTCATCCTCTTTTCTCTGATCCCTGAACCAGGAATGAAGTTGTTTAGAATACTCCTCTTCCATATCGTTTGAACATAAAATGCCTATCACGATTATCCCTCCTCAATTTAGATTATGTATAAACGTGCTATTTGGTGCATAACATTATCGTATTCTAGTACATTTCACTCTGCTTTTCACATAAAGATATGAAAATCCTGTGTCATTTACTGTAACTCTGTGTAATATATACTAAGGGTGGCTATATTGATATCTTCTGTTAACAGGGATATGCCTCTGAAACAAAGAAACTATAACAATATATTGCAAAGAGGAGTGTTGCAATTGGACGAGTTTTCAAAGCTATCAGGAGTAATCCAACTTGGACAGTGGTCCTTTAATGTAATAGATATTTCGGATAAAGAACTGTATTCAGACTATATAAGGAAGACCAGGTACCCTGCAAACCTGTGGTCTGCAAATTTTGATTTTCTGTGGGCTGTATCCCAGTCCAGGATTAGAAAGGTATTATGGAAGATTGTTGATAATATGCTTGTGACCTTTGGATATCTCCTCAGCGGGCCGCTTTATCTCATATGTCTGCCCTACGGAGAAGGGGATGTGGAAAAAGTAGTCAAGGCAGCTGTAGATTGTTTGAGATACTGCGCTGACTGGAATAAGGACAAGGATCCCGGTACTGTAATAAAGGTCGTAAATGAACAGCAGCTTGAATTTCTCAAACAGCACCCGGGATTTCAGGATTTCTTCAGGGTGACAGGTTTGGTAGGAAAGGAGAAATTCTTTTCTATACCGAAACTGCTCTCACTGCATGGCAAGGATTTTGACACCATAAGGCGGAAAATCAATAAATTCCGCAAGACATGTCCTGGAGCTGCAGTGAGGGAATACCGGGAGGAGGATTTCAAGAAAGTTATGAAACTTGGTGAATACTGGAGTGAAACCTCCGGAAAAAAATATTCAAATGTCTTTGATAATATATACTTCCGTGAAATAATAAGGCACTGCAGAGAATTGAATCATATTGTTCTTGTAGTTGAATATGATGGGAAAATTATTGGAATGGTGTCCGGAGGCGACCTGCCCAATGGCCAATCCTGGTGGTGTCTTTCAAAGTTTATGAATGATTATGACGGCCTATCGGAATTTCTCGTCATAGAAATTGCCCGGGCAATAAACCGAAGGAATCATCGGATTGAGCTTATGAACGCTGCAGAGGATCTCGGCCCTGGTGGTTTAAGATTCTTCAAGGAGAGGTTTAGACCGGCACTGGATTTAAAAAGATATGTACTAAAGTTTAAGGAGTAGGTGTTCACCTACTCCTGCCAATTATTGTCTAATAAATTTCTGTTTTATAAAAACGGATTATCTGGAGCCCAACTCCCTGAGTTGATTTCTCAAATCCTTAATCTGATTTTCTATTTCATCTCTCCTCTTTAGGGCCTCCTGTTCGGCGGTATCTGATGCGATTTTTGCGGTAATCGTAGCCAGAGAAGCTGCAACACCTGCCAGAAAAGCTCCGACCACAGTAGCCTGCTCCGGTGTAACCCTCCTTGCTATGGTACTTGCTACAATTGCTGTCAGGATATTAAGTTCGTCTGCTGTCATAAATGTCTTCTGTTTATCTGGCATACAAACCACTCCTCCT
>JAUZPH010000610.1 GCA_030706065.1 Bacillota bacterium
TGGGTATTACGAAGATTGATCCTATCAGATACAGCCTTCTCTTTGAAAGGTTCCTCAACCCTGAGAGAGTAAGCATGCCGGATATAGATTCGGATTTTTGCTACGAGGGAAGGCCGGCGGTAATAGAATATGTGGTGGAAAAGTACGGGGAGTCAAACGTTTCCCAGATAATAACCTTTGGAACCATGGCAGCAAGGGCCTGCATCAGGGATGTTGGAAGGGCAATGAATTATTCCTATGCCGAGGTGGATAAGATTGCAAAGATGATTCCGACGATGCTTGGAATCACCATAGATAAGGCGTTGTTTTTGAACCCGGAGCTGAAGTCTGTTTATGACGAGGATGAGAGGGTAAGGCAGCTCATAGACATAAGTAAAGCCCTGGAGGGACTTCCGAGGCATTCTTCAACCCATGCTGCCGGTGTTGTAATATCTTCCCAGCCCCTGGTGAATTTTGTGCCACTGCAAAAGAATGAGGATATGATTGTAACTCAGTTCCCTATGGGTACCCTGGAGGAGCTGGGATTGTTAAAGATGGACTTCCTTGGCTTGAGGACGTTGACAGTTATGAGGGATGCAATCCGAATGGTCAAGGAGACAAGGGGTATTGATGTGGACCTCGATAAGATTGGCTTTGAAGACAGAGAAGTCTATAAGATGATCGGCGAGGGAAAAACTGTTGGTGTGTTCCAGCTGGAATCTGCAGGGATGACGAGTTTCATGAAGGATTTAAAGCCGGACTCTCTGGAGGATATCATAGCAGGAGTAAGCTTATACAGGCCAGGCCCTATGGCTGAAATACCAAGATATATCGAAAATAAAAAGAATCCCGGGAAAATCGAATATATGACTCCACAGCTTGAAAGCATACTGGGTGTAACCTATGGTGTAATGGTCTATCAGGAGCAGGTTATGGAGATTGTAAGGAAGCTTGCGGGATATTCCATGGGACGAAGCGACCTGGTAAGGCGTGCAATGTCAAAGAAGAAGCACAAGGTGATGGAAGAGGAGAGAAAGAATTTTATTTACGGTATAGTTGATGGAGAGGGCAAGATAGAGGTACCGGGCTGTATCAGAAATGGAATCGGTGAAGATGTTGCAAATAAGATTTTTGACCAGATGATGGACTTTGCATCCTATGCCTTCAATAAATCTCATGCAGCAGCCTATGCCGTAGTAGCTTATGATACCGCATATCTTATGAAATATTACCCGGCGGAATTCATAGCAGCCATGCTTAACAGTGTCATGGGAATCAGTGAAAAGGTTGCCTTCTATATAAGGTTTGCCGAAAGCCAGGGAATCCAGGTAATGGCACCGGACATCAACGAGAGCTTCAGAAAGTTTACTGTAAAAGATGAGAAAACTATCAGGTTTGGGCTGGCAGCTATAAAAAACGCAGGTATCAATGTAGTGGACAGCATAGTGGACAGCAGAATAAAAAAGGGAGAATTCAAATCGTTGTATGATTTCTATAATAAAATTGACCTGTCTGCTGTCAATAAAAGGGTCATTGAAAGCCTTATCAAGGCAGGTGCCTTTGATTGCCTGAAGTTATACCGCTCACAGATGCTGGCAGTTTATGAAAAGGTGCTGGAAGGCCTGGGCAGCGAGAAGAAGAGGAACATTGATGGGCAGATGAGCCTCTTTGGGGGTTTTGATACCGGTGGGTCTGAAAATGTCAATATTGAGGCGGAGATAAAATATCCCAATATAAAGGAATTTGAGAAGAAACACCTTCTGGCTATGGAAAAAGAAATGACGGGAATATATATAACCGGCCACCCTTTGGAGGAGTATGAAGGGGTGCTGAAGCTTCATACGGATACGAAAACACTGGATATTCTTGAGGCTGCTGCTCATATGACAATGCTGGAAGATAATCCGGATATGGTTATGGACCATAGTGAATTTATGGATAAAAAGAAGGATGAAAGCAGGATTAAAGATGGCACAAGGGTTACTATTGGCGGCATTATCAACTCCGTCAGCAGAAAGTTTACGAAAAATAACGACAGGATGGCCTTTGTAGTACTGGAGGACTTGTATGGAAGTATCGAAGCTATAGTGTTTCCCAAGGTTATGGAAAAGGTATCAAGCCTTATCGAGGAAGATAGTCTTGTCCTTGTAAAGGGAAGAATAAGCATAAGGGAAGATGAGGCGCCAAAGATTCTATGCGAGGATATGCAGCCTCTCGTGCAAATCAATACCGACAGGCTTTACGTCGCTGTGGAGGATGACAGAGCTGCCAGGGCTATATTTAACAACTTCAAGATAGCTATGAGGAGATTTAGAGGAAATACTCCCATATATCTGTGTACCCGAAAAGAGAGAAAGCAGTATCGGCTGGACAGAGAGTTTTGGGTGGATACCAATGCGGGAGTTATGGAGTTTTTAAGAAGCGAATTCGGCGAGGAAAATGTAAAGCTGGTCTCTTCGTAGAAAACTGAAAGTCTTTACATTGAGTTCTCCCAAATATCAGCAGATGCGGAAATTTAAATCTTCGGTATTCATCTGAGAAAATATCGAATCTTCACCGACTTTTCCGGATGCAAAATTTCAACAAATTAGATTTCAATTTGGAAGAAATTTTACATCCCTGGTGAAAAATCAAGAAATAAA
>JAUZPH010000611.1 GCA_030706065.1 Bacillota bacterium
TGCCTTGTCCGTCATCCCCATGTCCAGATAAATATTTGCTGCAAAGAAGTAAGCCCGGTTATAAAGGGGATTTAACCCTATTGCCTTCTCATAATACTCCAGCGCCTTATCTGCTTCTCCCCTGTTGTCGTTGATTATCCCTAGGCCGTAATATCCCCTTGGCTCACCGGGGTTTATGGATATTACCTCACTGAACTTTTCCTCCGCCTCTTCATCCTCTTCCAGTTCGTCATATAAAAAGGCCATATCCAATAAAAGCTCCACATCCTCTTTTCCGCCGGGCAGCTCATAAGCCTTGTTGTACATCTCCAAGGCCCTTTTAATATTCCTCTTCCCATAGAAAACCCTAGCCAGGGTCTTCAGATTTTCATATTTATACTTATCCTGCCGCATAACATCATTTCCTCTTTATTTCTTTTTATTATGCCCCTTGCCCTTTTCACCTGGCTTCAGGCTGTCATACAGGTTCTGCAGCTCCTGCTGCTCATTATTATCCCCATTATCTTTTAATGCCTCACTGCCGCTCACCGCAGGTGTTTGAACCTTTACCGGCTGTTCTTCTGACTTCACCGGTTCAGCAGTTGAAGAAACAGGCTTTTCCACTTTTGTGGTTTCCTTGTCCTGCCTTCCTGTCCCCTTAAGAGCATCCTGGGCAAAGAGGAGTACCAAAATCATTATTATAAGTAATCCTCCAATGCTAACAAACTTCAACTTTTTGGTGACCTTTCTTTTGACGGGTTTCATATTATCTCCCACCGGTACTGCTGCAATTTTCTTTCCCGGAGCAGCAGGCATTATCACCGTACTGTCACCCGCCGGCACCTTTTCCAGCTGTCTCTTCATATCGGTAATAGTCGGAAACCTCTTATCAATTTCCGGCTGCATTGCCCTTATCACTATTCTCGGCAGCATCTCCCCATATTTTTCATTGAAAGCTGTCATGAAATTTGCAGGTGCTTTTCTATTCATTAAGAAATATAAAAGCGCCCCAAGCCCATATACATCAGTCTGTCTGCAGGACTGGCCGCCGCCGCACTGTTCCGGGGAGGCATAGCCCACGGAACCCATATAGACCGTATCCCTGGCACCTTCTTCCTTATAAACCCTGGATATCCCGAAATCTATGATGTGAATGCTCCCATCCTTTCCTATCAGCACATTGGAGGGTTTCAAGTCCCTGTATATTATCGGCGGATTGCAGCTGTGCAGATATTCAATTATATCACAAATTTCCAGAGCAATCCTTATTACCTCATCAGTATCCATGTTTCTAATATTCTCAAGATGTGACGAAAGAGTAGAGCCTTCGATGTATTCTTCTACCATATAGTTGTATCCATTTTCCTCGAAGATATCAAAAATTTGAGGAATTCCTCTGTGTCTCAGTTTCTTCAATATATGAGGCTCTGAAATAAAATCATGAGATACCTCCGCCTTAAACTCCTTGATGGCCACTGGTACATCCAGCCTGATATTCCTGCAGAGATATACCCTTCCCATGCCTCCCTCTCCCAGTAACTTTAATATCTCGTATCTTCCGTCCAGGATTTCTCCTTTTCTCTCCATTATAAATTCTCCTATGCAGTATTATTCTCTCAACATAATATATACGTAGCCGGATGGAGTTTTACCGGGGTTATAAGTTGATACCGCCATTTTTTACATCGTTTCGGAGAATATAATTTTGTGCTATTATATATCTATAAAAAACGATTAAGGAGTAATGTAAATGAGCAGCGCAGATAAACAGTATTTAAATCTGGTAAAAGATATTTTGGATATTGGATTTTATGAGAATCAGAACAGAACCGGGGTACCTACCTATAAACTGCCCCATAGGATATTTCAATTTGACCTTCAGAAGGAGTTCCCCATACTGACTACAAAATTTGTGGCCTTTAAAACTGCAGTAAAGGAACTGCTCTGGATTTACAAGGACCAATCCAATGATGTAAGAAAGCTCCAGGAGCAGAATGTACATATATGGGATGAGTGGATGAAGGAGGACGGCACCATCGGTACGGCCTATGGATGGGTTGTAAAGGAATATAATCAGATTGACACCCTTATTGAAGGCATTAAAAAAGACCCTCAGGGCAGAAGGCATATAATGAGCCTCTGGCAGATACCCCACCTTGACGGCGGAACCCTGCATCCCTGCGCCTTTTTGACCATGTGGGATGTTACCGGCGACAGGTTGAACTGTATGCTTGTACAGCGTTCCGGCGATGTTCCCCTTGGAGTTCCTTTTAATATGACTCAGTATGCAGTGCTTGTGCATCTGATTGCCCATGTTACAGGCTACAAGCCGGGATTATTTACCCATGTAATAAATAATGCACATGTTTATGAAAATCAGGTGGAGGGAATGAAGCTTCAGCTGACAAGGGAAAATGAAGCCTACGACGCTCCCCAGCTTTGGATAAATCCTGAAATAAAAAACTTCTATGACTTCACCATAGAGGATATAAAACTTGTAGACTACAAGCATCACCCCGCCATCAAGATGGAGGTGGCTGTATAGTGCTGAGCATAGTTGTGGCCATGGCAAACAATAATGTCATAGGAGGAAATAACGGCCTCCTGTGGCATCTGCCGGCAGATTTAAAGAAATTCAA
>JAUZPH010000612.1 GCA_030706065.1 Bacillota bacterium
GGGTGTAATGATTTCGCTGCCGTCAGCAAGGGTTTCATAAGCTTTTCTTACCTTGTCCTCCTGTCCCTGGCCGAATTGAAGGCAGAACTGCATGGTATTGCCCGTTATCCTGCTGTTTCCACCTGCGCGGGTGGTATCATGGGCTTCCCCCACTGCAATAGCCTGTCCACAAACGTCAAGCTCCCTATGAATAATCGTGCCATTTTCGTCTATATCCTGAAAACCAATCTTTGCCTCAAAAGCCTCTTTATAAAACTCAAAAGCATCATCACTCCCCTTTACATAAATTTGAAGTATTGATCTGAACATATGAATTCCTCCCTTACTTATTAAGATTGCGTATACCTCTCTTATTCTGACCAGACGTTTCTTGACTGCTCAACCTGAAGAGGCATTAGTGGCAATTGTCCCTCTTAGTAGTTATACTCCTGCCAAGTTCAATTGTGCTGCTTCATATGCCGTTAAGCCGTGGTCGAAGTACTAAAAAGCTCTTCCAGGAAATATTTTGCGTCTAATAAACTATCCATTCTCCTAAAGGTCATCGCTTCTATTAAATCCGTTGGTTCCTTCATATCCGGAATCATTACCGGAAGCATTCCTGCGCTTGCTGCAGCCATTATTCCTGCCTCTGAATCTTCTAACACCAGGCATCTTTCAGCAGGACACCCAAATTTATGCGCTGTCTTTAAAAATATTTCCGGATCAGGTTTTGATTTTTCGATTTCATCTCCACATAATATATAATCAAAGAACTTATCGACACCAGCTGTCCGCAGTAAGCTTAAAGCTCTGCTCCTGCTTGTAGATGTTGCCACAGCCCTTTTTATATTGCTTTGCTTCAAATAATCCAATAACTCATAAAGCCCTTTTTTTACAGGAACACCTTCCAACTGAATGATCTTTTCAGCTATTCTTATTCTTTCAGTAAAAACTTTTTCAAAGGGAAAACTATCTCCGAAATCACTTAAATATATCTCTTTAGTTCTTGCCAGATTAGCTCCTATGGTTTTTATGAAAATTTCATTATTAATTGTGTAGTTATATTTAGCAGCTGCATCTCTCCAGGAAATAAAGGAAATTTTTTCAGTATCAAACATCAAGCCGTCCATGTCAAAAATAATTAATTCAATCCCCAATTGATTTAACATATACACCTCCGCCACCTTGCAACAGTATTATACTAATACTTCCAAGTATCCGGTTATTTTTCTTTTATCGAATTCCTCCAGTATCCCCATATCCGGATCATAGAATTTACCCTCATAAAAAACCATCATATGGCCATTTGTGTTTATAATGCAGCATTTTGGAAGATTGCTTTCCTTTTTTAGATTATAAACCATTTTATCTGAGTGACGGATTCCAAAGTAGTTCAAGGCCTCAATCATCTTGCTCATGGAACATTGGGTACCCATTAACTTGATAATCTCATCAACTGGTACACCTACAAGCATTGCCACACAAGTTTGCCCGCAGACTCCATTCCTGGGTTGATTGACAAACTGTATGCTGTCTATATTTCTTATGGGATTCTCCGGGCTGTAGGGGCTTCCGTTTTCTATCCGGCTTAATCCGGATATCAATTCGAAGGACACCTCAAATTCTTTATCTGTACCGATTTTCTCCAGATCACTTTTTAACACCGGTATATAATAAATTCCATTTCCCTTGGGAACAAATTTGCATTCGTAACTAATATCCTTTATGGCCACTTTCACTGGTATATTTCCTTTACGTCCACACTCTTCCCACACATTGAAAGGTATCTTGATAAATGACCTCTGTCCTGCCTTGTAAATCTCCCCAATAAATTTATAGTTCATAATTCTTCACCTTCTATTCATTAATCAGCTTGATTGCTGCCCAAGCTTTCTGAGTATTTTTATGCCATCTTTCCTTTCGATCATCAGACAGATTAAGCTTGTTTTGATTATCCTTCAAAAGGAATTTTATAGTAATTATACCATATATGACAACTATATTCTCCAAAAACTTCTTTACTGATTTAATCTATAAAGGTCTTCATATTGAAAAAACTAAAATTATGTTACCTCAACTCTACAAATCGGAATTTGTTACGACATTCTTCCAAAATTCTTTAAGAACTTTGCTCTTTCAATTGCTTTGATATACTTCCACCAATTTCCACTGATTGCTGACTCTTTTGGATACTTTTCGTTATTTTCAAACCATGACCATGAAATTGGCCAAACGTCATTTTCCGGCAAAGTGTCATGTAAAAAATCTAATTCTACACTGATAATATCTTTATTATCTTGATAAAAAAATAAATCACTCATTACAATCTCCTTATTATTCAATACCTTATATAGAAACTTGTGTATTCCGCCCTTACTTTACCACAAATTGAAAGTTCCTTCAAAAAACCTTTTAGTTGTTAAGCCTTTTTTTAGTAATGTCTGGCTGGTATGTTTGCGAAAAATCTGCGTCATTTGTGGTACGTTTCACCATATCATATCCAAACCATTATCATACTTCTACACAAAACTTACAATTCCTCCATATTTCAGAACACTTTTTCTACAAAAAAACACCAGAGCAATTCTCCTAGTGTTTCATTCCTTTTATCCTATTTCTCTTTATTCTTTA
>JAUZPH010000613.1 GCA_030706065.1 Bacillota bacterium
CTTAAGGACAAAGTATACTCATATTATAATAGTTCCAATCGCCAGCTTGAACAAGGCAACTATAGGTGCCCTTCAGTATGCTCAGAGTATAAGCGATAATGTTATTGCACTTAATGTTTCAACGGATATGGAAGCAATGGAGAAACTGAAGCAGAGATGGAGTGAACTGGATACCGATATACTGCTGATTGCAAAATATTCACCTTTCAGAGCGGTAGTTACTCCTCTGCTGAATTATATCGAACAGATAGCAAAAGCAGCCGGTGAAGATGAAAAGATAACAGTCATCGTACCTGAATTCGTTACACATGAACGTTTTGGAGAGGTCCTTCATAATCATACCAGCTTCTTTATCAGGGAAACTCTGCTCAGAAAAAATAATATTACCGTATCTACCTTCCCTTATCATTTAATGAATGTAGACGATGGTGAATAAAGAGATTCATAAATGTGGTCGATAGGGCTAAGGAGTGAAAGCTCTCTGGAGCCTTTATTGGAAGCAGGAAGTGCCGATGGTTGAGAAAGTCATCGGTGCTTTTTATTTGCTTGTTTTTTGAAACAGTGGGACGAACATGGAATAAGGTCGATTCCGCACCGGAGACCAGGCATCAAATTTACAACAGGGGAACTTTTGGGTTGATTTGGCCCAAAGGTTCCTTTTATATATATGGGAATAGGGATTTAAAGGAAAGTATTTTGGGAAATTGTTGACAATTTAAACAAACTGATATAATATATGTTTATAGTAACAATAAACACAATAGGATGTGGTTTAGATGATCGATAAACTTGCAAATATGAGTCTGGATGAGATAAAGAAAGGCTATACCTTTAACGGCCAGGCTGAATGCTATATCTGTAATATATGCGGCAGAGAATTTGATAACGGGGAAATCTTCAAGGTGGAAGAGAGGTTCTTTGATGCTGAAAAGATGGCTGGGCTCCACATCAGGATGGAACATACTGATGTGTTGCAGCAGTTAATGTCCTGTGACAAGAAGTATACAGGAATTACGGAAAATCAGAGGGAACTGCTTAATATGATCTACTCAGGGATGACGGATAATGAAATTGCAAAGAAGATGGGCGTTGCTCCGGCGACAATACGGCACCAAAAGTTTACCTTCAGGGAAAAGGCCAAGCAGGCAAAACTTTACCTGGCCATCTATGAGCTTGCTTTTCAAGGGGTGGGTAAAAGTAAGGAACTACAGGATGCCGAAGATGAGATTATTGATGTCCACAGCGGAGCAAAGATGGTGGATGACAGATATTTCACCACAAAGGCTGAGGAGGAGCAGGTCTTAGCCGCTATGTTTTCCTCACTGCAGCCTTTAAAGTTGATTACTTTCCCTGCCAGGGAGAAAAAGAAGATAGTTGTGCTCAGAAAGATAGCAGAGCAATTTGAAAAGGGCAGGCAGTACGGTGAAAAAGAGGTCAACGGAATTTTGAAAGCAATCTTTGAAGATTATGCCACCATAAGGCGCTATCTCATTGAGTATGGTTTCATGGAACGGACGAAAGACTGCAAGTCCTATTGGATTAAAAATGCAGAAATTTAAACTATTTAGTATTCGCCTGAGAAAATATCGAATCTTCACCGATTTTTCCGGATGTAAAATTTCATCATATTTTTCGGATAAAATATCCAATCTTCACGGATTTTTATCCGACTGTTTAAAAGAAATTTTACATCCATGGCGATAGATTAAAATATATATTTCCGCATCTACAAAATATGAGGAGGGGTAGAGATGGATATAACTGCAGAACTCAAAAATTATCTGGATAAAGAGGGGCGGCTTAAAATGTATCCTTCAAAAAGGAAGTATAAAATCCTCGCTTTGATGTTTCTAGCTTCGAGGTTTGAGAAAGGAGTCCGGTATACTGAAAAGGAAGTCAATGAAATACTGGATGAGGTGCATACCTTTAATGACAGATGCATGATGAGACGGGAACTGTACAATAACAGGTTTTTCGGCAGGCTCAATGATTGCTCGTGGTATTGGCTGGAGGAAAAGCAGCCTGTGCTGAGTGATTTTAATATTGAAATGTAGGCGGTCGGAGAATCAACATTTTCGGGGAAATGACCGGTTTGAAGCATATTGCAGTAATGCGGTATGCTTTTTTGCTGAAGTATTTTATCCTCAATTTTATCCTGAGACATTAAAAGGCGGAAAAATGGGATAATAAAGGCGGAAATGGAGGAATCAAAATGAAGAAAGCCCTGCTTTTCGCAGTAAGTCTGGTCATAATATTTTCAGCATGTATTCCAAGAGATGTATATGGAGAGGAAGGAGCCTGTCCATTATTCAGAATACATCGCATGATGCCTATAGGACAGGTATCCATATATAATAAATATATACATCCCGGCTTTATGGATATGTGTGTAATATATGGGTTCATTTACATAAAGAGAAGATCGTTGTATAATAAGTAATCAAAACTACTATAAGAGTAAGGAAGTGTTTTTAAATGTCATCCAACCTAAAGAAGAGTGCGGAAAAGGTTCAGGCTGTACTAAATGAGTTCGGATTTGAGCTCAATGTTGTGGAACTATCCGATTCTGCCCGCACTGCGCAGGAAGCTGCAGATGCCATAGGCTGCAC
>JAUZPH010000614.1 GCA_030706065.1 Bacillota bacterium
ATATTTCCGCCCTCACTTGCTTCAGGGGATATATGCCCGATAGCAGGTCCTCTTGTAGCTCCGGAAAATCTACCATCTGTAATTAATGCTACTGATTCACATAATAATGGATCTGATGCAATAGCTTCAGTTGTATAAAACATTTCCGGCATTCCACTTCCCTTGGGTCCTTCATATCTTATAAATACAGCTTCTCCTGGCTTGATTTCTCCGGTTAAAACTGCTGTTAATGCCTCTTCCTCGCTGTCAAAGGGTCTTGCTTTTAGTACAACCTGATGCATTTTCTTTGACACTGCTGAGTGTTTAACTACTGCACCTTCCGTTGCAAGGTTACCTTTTAATATGGCAATTGCACCTTGCTTTTGAATCGGTTTTTCAACGGACTTAATTATGTCTTCCCTCTTTACTCCTGTTTTCTCAAGATATTTATTACATTTTTCGTAATAGCCGTTTTTCTTCAATTCCTCAAGATTTTCACCAAGAGTCTTTCCTGTTACAGTAAGAACGTCAAGATGCAGGTACTCCTTGATTGCCTCCATAACAGCCGGTGTTCCGCCGGCATACCAGAAATATTCTCCCGGATAGAAACCACTTGGCCTTATATTTAATATAAAAGGTATTCTTCTATGAATCTCATCAAACATCTCCGGTGCTATTTCCAGCCCCAGCTCATGTGCTATGGCAGGAATATGAAGCAGTGTATTTGAGGATCCGGCGATAGCAGCATGCACCATTATAGCATTCTCAAAGGCTTTCATGGTCATAATCTGAGAAGGTTTAAGATTCATCTCTACAAGCTTTAGGGCATGTTCTCCGCCCTTTTTAGCAACTTCAACAAGATCTTCAGCAGTTGCAGCCATTAAAGCCGTTCCGGGCATGGCAATACCGAGGGCCTCAGCCATAACCTGCATGGTGGCAGCAGTTCCCATAAATGAGCAGGCTCCGCAACTTGGACACGCATTATGTTTAAGTTCCGTAAACTGTTCCTTAGATATTTCCTTTTTCTGATACTTTGCACTATACATTCCTATTTGCTCTAAAGTAAGCATATTAGGGCCTGCCTTCATTATTCCGCCGGTAACTACTACAGCTGGCATATCCAGTCTGGCAATAGCTTTTAGATGTGCCGGCACCCCTTTATCACAGCTTGCAATAAATACTCCTGCATCGAAGGGGGTTGCTCCAATTTGTATTTCTATCATGTTTGTAATGTACTCTCTGGAAGGTAAAGAGTAATTCATGCCATCATGGCCTTGCGCCTGACCATCACACATATCAGTAACAAAATATTTTGCCGGCTTTCCGCCCTCTTTTATAACGCTCTCATATGCGGCATCAACTAAAACATCCAGATGGGCACTGCCGGGGTGACTGTGTCCAAAAGTACTTTCAATGACAATCTGTGGTTTGGATAGTTCGTCTTTTTTCCATCCTGCTCCTAATCTCAATGAATCCATCTCAGGAGCCTTGCTTCTAATTTCCTGGCTTTTTAACATTTAATCACCTCATTTATTGCAGAAACAACAATATCCAGTTCCTCTAATTTTATATTCTCATCCAGGCTTTCAACAATAATGTTTCTTTCCTCTCCCGGCATAATATCAAAATAGTTGTCACTAAGCTTTACATTGTCTAAAGAGCCTGTTAATTTAACAAACTTTGCAAAATTATCAGTTTTAATTTTTATCTTCATCTTGCTTTCACATAGCACTACCTTATCAACAGTTAACTTGCAAGGAGGCAAATTCAGATCCTTATAATCCTCAAAGAAGAAAATATTTGAATCAACTGCTATGTTCTCAGGAATTACATAAAGGAATTCAAAATTTGAGTAGGTTACGTTAATTCTGTTCTTTGAAAATTCCTTTATTTTTCGGCTTGTATTTGCAGAAATTGAAATACTTGTTCTTTCAATATATTCCTTATTGCCGAAGAAATCCTTAAGGCCTATTTCTAAATTATCCTTGTATTCTCCCAGAGTGTCATTGGTTACCCATAGAGATATTATATCATTGCTTTCCTGCTTAAAGGATAACAATATAGGCTTATAGACACGCTTGGTGTAATAGTAACCCGCTTTGGGACGGAGATAATAATCTGTAATACTCCAGCTCATTGTTGGCCAGCAGTCGTTTAGCTGCCATATTACTGCTCCGGAGCATTCAGGTTTTCTTCTTCTGTAGTGCTCTATACCAAACTTGAGTCCCTCCGCCTGTGCCATCATTGAGAAATCAATGTACTCATCAAGGTTGGATGGAAGCCCTGTATATCCTTCCATCAGGAGTTTTCCTCTGTTAGGCCTTTTATCTTTATTTCTGAATTTCATCTCAAAACTTCCAAAGTACAGTTCTTGTTCCGGTATACAAGACTCTAGGGTCTCTTTAACCGGTAGAGCATGCATTCCGAATTCAGATACAAATTTGCCTAAATCCTCAGTGAATCTTTTAAAGGAAACACCATAGGCTGTATTGTCCTGAATTACAGCCTCTCCGTATTTACGGGGATAAACCTGACCTGCCCATACCTGCCAGTTATGCTTATCTCCTTCATTATCACTGTTTGGATCATTCCCACCAAAGGGAGAACTTGGCCAGTACAATCTTGAGGAA
>JAUZPH010000615.1 GCA_030706065.1 Bacillota bacterium
AAAACACCTACTGAATACAGCGGAATGAGGTTGTGGGTCTCTCCGCCAAATATTATAACAAGTATACATGCAACAAAAGACAATGTTATTATTCCTATGGAAAAGCTGAGCCTCTTGCCTCTGATTGTAAACTGTCTCGGGGCAAAGCCATCCTTTGAAACAATATACATCAGCATCGGAAAACCTGTATAGGCCGTATTGCATGCCATAAGAAGTATAACTGCGGTTGTAATCTGGATGAGATAGAACATAAAGGTCTTCCCAAAAACTCCCCCGGCAATCTGAGCTATTACAGTTATTTGAGGGTTTGGAACGGCATGGTAGAACCTTGCCAGTATGGAGGTTCCGCCAAATATGAATAATATCAAAGTTGATAATGAAATCATCACAATTTTTGCATTTCTCTGACTGGGCTCCTTGAAATTCGGCACAGAGTTGCTCACAGCCTCCAAGCCGGTCAAAGCCGAGCAGCCTGAAGAAAAGGCTCTCAGTATAAGAAACAGTCCCAATTCACCGGCCTGTTCCAGCTGCTTCGTAACCATTGTCGCCGGCGCTCCATAAATAGTGTATTTGATGGTACCGTAGACAATCATGAAGAGCATGCTGATAATAAACAAATATGTAGGTATGCTGAATATTTTCGAGGACTCGCTTACTCCCCTGAGGTTCAAAATCGTAAGTATTATTATTAGTATTACCACCAGGCTTACTCTGTGGTGAGCAATGGCGGGATTAGCGGAAACAATCGCAGCGACACCTGCGCTTGCACTGACGGCCACCGTTAATGTATAATCTATAAGAAGAGCTGCCGCAGCAACAAGACCGGATCTTACACCTATATTTTCCTTAGCCACTATATAAGCTCCGCCTCCATGTGGATAAGCCCTTATAATCTGCAGGTAGGAAACTGTAAGGATAAAGAGCAGTCCGATGATCAATAAGGATACAACACCAAGCCAGTTATAGGCCAAAAGGCCGATGGCCGGCACCAGTACATACAATATTTCTTCCGATGCATAGGCTACCGATGATATGGCATCACTTGCCATAATGGCCAGGCCAAAGGGAACATTGTATTTTTCCTGTGCATGGGCTTCATTAGCAAGAGGTTCACCCAACAATATATCCATGAATTTCTTAATCATACCTTTACCCCCTATATTTCTCATATGTATAGAAAACATTTTATACTTGAGGAGTATAATGGCAATTCAGCCTTATAGTTTAATTTGTCTAAATCTGCGTACAGCTATGCATGTATACGTCTTTATTCCTTATGTTGTTATACTACCTTATATTTGCATCAAATATCTTTGCCCGATATTCAAACATAAATTCTTACTAAAAAATATTATTATTCAGCTTAAAATACAATTTAAATGAAATAATATTAGATAAAACATTTTGGAAAGAGGTTTTCCCTATGAATAATAGCGGATGTGAAAAAGATAAAAAAGCAGGTAAAATCAAATATTTGCTTTTTGCTGCGGGCTTTTCCATATTGATTTTTACAGCAATCTGTTTATGGAATAAAAAAGCGGATATAAAAAGTAATCCTGCCTCAATGATGGGCACTATGGTAAAAAAGCATTTAAGGCATGGCACTTCAGAAAAACAAGTCCCCCTAAAAGATGTACCAGAGGATTTTCAGGCAGGAGATTATGAGCCAAACTCAAAAAATGACAAACACGCAGTTCCCGACGGAACAAAGACAGCATATTTAAGCTTTGATGACGGGCCTTCCGCCAACAATACCCCGCGGATTTTAGATATATTGGATAATTACAAGATAAAGGCCACTTTCTTTTTAATTGGGCAGCATGCTCAAGCTAATAAGGATTTAGTGGAAAGAGAATGGTCATCAGGAGATATGGTTTATAACCACACCTACGACCATAACGTCGATTTCATCTATAAAGACCCTAAAAATCTGGTGGAGGATTTAAATGAATGCGATACTATTTTGAAGTCCCTCCTTCCCGGCTATGATAAGAAAGTCTGCCGTTTTCCAGGAGGCTCCAAAAACAGACCGGCTGTCTTTAAAGCTGCCGTAGCCAAAGCCGGTTACAGATATGTGGATTGGAACTGTCTTACGAGAGATGCAGAAGTACCGAACCTCTCCATAGATCAGCAGTTAGGCTATATAAAGCAGTTTTCCAAAAACAAAAAGGATTTGATTGTTTTGATGCACGATGACAGCGGAGAAACCACTACCCCCGATGCACTGCCTCGGATCATTGACTATCTCAAATCCTGCGGCTATGCCTTTAAAACCATAAATTAACTCATAGTTCATTTTTCCATATCCTGCACAACGCCCCTGCAGGAGAAGGTATTTCTTCAATATCCAATTTCTTAAGTCGGCAGAAGTGCTGCGTGAATTCTCTTGCCAGCACCCCCTCCGGAGTTCCCTTCTTTATTTCGCAGATTCTCTTAAGCACTTGGGCAGATTGAATATCTGTGAAATATAAGAACTGGCCGCCGCCGACAAAGATATTTTCCGGCTCCATGGAATCATAATAATAGTCCCGGAATTTTAATTCCTCCGCTTCCTTCAGGGAGAGCTGCACTCTGTATTTGGGATCTGCGGCTATATA
>JAUZPH010000616.1 GCA_030706065.1 Bacillota bacterium
AGGGACGAGGGGACGGAGCTTATGTCCCAGTTTTCTTCACTGAACAACATTATATATCTCAACATACATAAAAACCCCGGCCGTTAAGCAGGGGTTTTTATCATACCATATTAAAATGGCTTTGGTTAAGTTACACGTAAAGGAGAATGGGTATATGAACTCCAAAATGCAGAGGGTTCGGTGCTCTCAGTTTTTTTACAATGAAAATCCCGTGTGGAAGGATTTAATTGAGATATGTGGAAATATATAAATGCAATATTTTAAAGAAGGGGTAGTCGATAATCATGTTATGTCAGAAATGTGGAGATTTTGAGTTCTATTTCGATATTGAGGATTATTTCTGTAAATCTATTCTGTTCGAGCCGCTAAATTATTTTTCCGGTGTTGCAGTTGAAAATGAAGGGACAAGCAACCTTATATGTGATGAGTGTGGAGAGGAAATATTGGTTGGAGACCTGTATTTGGAGGACGAGAGCGCTGTAGAACGCTCAAAAGAGCTTATATTCTTTGAAATGGCAAAGGTAGTAATGAGAAACATCGAAGCCTGTGAAGAGTGCGGACATGGGAGACATATGCAGGAGCTTCATCATAGTATCAGGAGTACCTTTGATGAGGAAGATGATAACCCTGAAGAAATATTCAGCAGGCTGCACAAATCTACTGAACTTGCGGAGCTTATAGGGGAAGTCACCGGATTTGATGATGCCTATTATGAAGACATAGTAAAGTACATACATTGTCCTCACTGCATGAACGGGAGCGGGGCAAACTATGAGGATAAGACGGACTACGGACATTTCGAACTGTCTACGGAAGTCTATACAAAAGAGGACATCAATTATTTTGAAAATAAATTTTATGATGAGGCATTCGATATGCCTTATTTAATTATGAAAAGGACAAGGATATTGAGATTATTAAAGTTTACACCGGTTAATACCGCACGAATACTGAAAGTAACCTTTCGGGCAGCTGATGTGACCGGTTAAGGAATGGAGGAGGAAGCATCAAAGCTAAGAATATTGACGATTTTCTTCATAAAGTTAAAACACAACAATAAAGAAATTAATTAATATAATCGTTATTGAATAATAAAAACCCAACCCACAATAAGGCCAACAAAACCGGCATAATTGTGGGTTGTATTTTGTCTCTACAGCTATCAGGTTGTTTTCTGTCTTATTTTAATTTCTGTTCATAGCTCTCAACCATAGATTTAACTAAATTGCCAATCTGTCTTGAGGTCAGATTGCCCATATCAATTTTTTCATGGCTGGCTGATCCGGTATCTGAAGCAAATTCGGTTTTGAGTTGATTCTGTGTCTGCTTTGATTGTGGTGTTAACTTTTCGTAGTTCTTGGATGTCACAAAAATTCCTCCTTTAAGGACTTTTACCATTAGATTATGCAATTATTTTATCCGTTTAACCGGCCGTTATTCGGTGTGGAAAGACAAGGCGTGACTCCAGGCAAATGCAGTCGGACCTCCGTCATTCCGGAAGCCCTGTACAGGACGCCGACATAGTGCTGCTCCTGTACAGGGATTTGTATTATGACGCCGACACAAGGGAGCCGGATATAATAGAGTGCATTATCGCCAAGAACAGAAACGGAGAATTGGGCACCGTGAAGCTCAAGTGGCTGCAGAAATTTCAGACTTCTCTATAAAGTCTCAGGGTAAAACATCTGAGGCTTCCTCCGCCGGCAAGGAGGGCATCGGGATGAAACTTAATAATTCTTACACCACGCTCCTTGAGCATACTTTGAGTTCTGGTATTTAACGAAAAATCGTAATGAATTATTATATTAGGCTCAAGAGGAACAAAGGAGCACCCCCAGTTTAGCTGCTCTCTATTGGATATATTGATAACCTCAACACCATTATTGGACATATAGTTTTCAAAATCTATCTGAATTTTGGTGTCCTTTGTAAAGAGAAAAGTCTTTAGAAAAGCAGGAAGGTACGCCAGGGCGAGGCTATCGCTGATACGATTGTAAATCATATCTGTATGCATATATCTTCTTAGCTTTGGGATTTTAACATATATCACTTTCTTGAAAATCTCTAAGAATTTAGGGATACTTTTCATTATTGAAGCTTCGGTATGCCTCTCGGTGTTTGCCACTAAAAGAGTGTCCGGAGACAGCACGAGGCAGCCTTCAAACTTTTCACCTTTATTGAATTGGTGGAATGTAGGAATTCCAAGGCGTGTCAGGGCCTCCTTAAGTACAGTTTCTTCATGCTCCCTTCCTCCCGGGCACATGCGGGACAAAATAGCACCCTTTGAGAGAACAACTCCAACATCGTGAAGGTATGCTAAGTTAGGAAGTTTATATAGTAAATCTTGATTTTCATATATTAGATTGCTTAACTGGAAGACCACTATTCCCAATGATTTTAAGAACTTTTCATATCTTATATGCTCCTTTATAAACTTATGATGATGGGGGACCTTGTTAAAAAGATAATATTTATAGTTATCCCTGTTTATCAGGTCAAGAGATCTATATGGAGTATGAAGCATAACACTTTTCAGCTTTCCCAGCTTTTCAGTGCCAAATTGGACAATGTGAAAATCAGTTCTTGTTTCAG
>JAUZPH010000617.1 GCA_030706065.1 Bacillota bacterium
GATTTAATAATTAGTAGTATTTAATCAAATAGAAATTCAATTGCAAACACTATATCAGTATTTAGTCTATATAATATATTATACAATATAATTGAATATATGAGCAGTAATTCATATGAGGAATGAGGGAAAAGATACAAAATTTTATAGGCATGAACTTGTATTATATTTATAACACAAGTAATTGTAATATGGTGGAGGAATTGTAAGGTTAGTGTAGAAGTAGTAATTGGTATCACTAAAATAAAAATTCAGGAGTTTAAAATGATAAAGTTACGAGTTATGTCAGCAGCCTATTTAATGAATGATGATGATTTTCTGATGATGGAAAGAAGCAGGAACAAGAAATTTGTCCCAGGTATCTGGGCCGGAGTTGGCGGACATTTGGGACCGGAGGAGATAAATGACCCACAAAGAGGATGTTTAAGAGAAATATATGAGGAAACCGGCATAGAAGAGAAAGAAATCAGGGACCTGGATTTAAAGTACATAATCCTGCGAAGAAGCAAGGAGGAAATAAGAATACAGTATATCTATATAGGACAAGCACTGAGGAGGGATGTTTCAAAAACTGATGAAGGCGAACTGTTTTGGATAAACAAAGATCAAATACTTGAAAGAGAGTTATCGGTAACCACCAGGATGACTTTTAAACATTATTTGAAACACGGAAAGGAAATGAAGGATGTGCTGGTCGGTGTTGTGAGCGCCGAAAATAATAATCCTGTGATAAACTGGATACCGGTTCAGGATTGGGAAGGAATTTAGATGAGGTACGGAAAGGAGAAAGATGAAGAATGATGAGAGTAAGTTCATATGATCTGGAGCAAATAGAGGATAGTAGACTTGGGTTTGCTGTAATATCGGCAAAGTATAATGGCAAGTGGATATTTGTAAGGCATAAGGAAAGAGAGACCTGGGAGATTCCGGGCGGACACAGAGATGATATGGAGGATATTGAGGAAACAGCGTCTAGGGAATTATTTGAGGAGACCGGTTCAAGAGATTTTAAGCTGCATCCCATATGTATTTATTCAGTAGACCGGGACGGAGTAGAAAGTTTTGGGCAGCTTTTTTATGCAGAAGTAGCTAGTTTAGGTGAACTGCCTGACTCGGAAATAGGTGAAGTAAGATTATTTAGTAATATACCGGAAGATTTGACATACCCCTTAATTCAGCCATTTTTGTTTGAAAGAACACTTGCGTTTCTGCGGGAAAATGATAGAACATACGCTTCAAAAGTAAGGTCTGACTTAAGAATATCTGAAATGCTTGATTTGTCATACAGGCTATGGGAAAAGCACAAAGATACCTGGTCACCAATGCAGCCGGAGCATGGAAGAAACTTTATTCTATATATGATAGAAGAAATAGGAGAAGCCATTGCCATTATAAAGAAAAAGGGTGAGGACAGCATAATGAATGATGCTGAAGTACGCAGCAGATTCATTGAAGAATTGGGCGACGTGCTCATGTACTACATGGATGTACTGAACAGGTTCAACATATCAGCAGAAGAATTCTCTGAAATTTATATTAAGAAGTTCGAGACTAACATGAAAAGGAATTATGAGGAACAGTATAGGAATATCTAGAAGGTTGTTAAATTGTTTGGATGGTTGTATAGAGTGAAGTGTACAATGCGGTAAGGAATTACAAGGGGGACAAAAATGTTCAATGATTTTGATTTATTACTTGTTAATGGTTATCTTATTGACGGTACCGGAGGAGAACCGGTTCAAGATTCATGTATTGGAATCAAGGACGGGAAAATTGCGGCAATTTTTAACGACAGGAAAGCTGAGTCGGAGAGCTTTGGAGACAAGGTAATTGACTTGAAAGGCGGGACAATATTACCGGGTTTCATAAATACCCATGTACATATTGATTTTTCGGAACCGGGTTATATTAAAGACTGGTTATATTCAGGTGTTACAACAATACGAGACATGGGGATACTGAATGATGTGGAAATCGCGGAGGCTTTGGAGAAAAGAAAGACGACCTTAAATACACCTGAGTTTCCAAGAATCCTGCTTCCGGGTAAATTTATAAGTGCGCCAAAAGGCTATGGAGGGAGCAGTCCGGCAGCAGTTTCCACAAAGGAAGAGGCAGTGGAAAAGGTAGATGAATTATTGGATATGGGATGTGATTTCATAAAAACAGTTCTGGAGGATGGTTATGATCCGAGCACCTATGGTCTTCCAAAATTGAATCCGGATTTGCTGAAGGCAATATGCGATGAAGCACATAGTAAAGGTGCCCGGGTCTCTGCACATATATCCCAGGCAAGGAATCTGGAAATATTAGTGGATGCCGGAATTGATGAAGCAGCTCATAATGTTTATGACAAAATGTCGGATGAACTGATAGAAAAAATGATCAACAAGGGAGTTTGGATGATTCCCACCATGAATTTATACAAGGCCTTCAGCGACAAATATGGTGCGCCATTTTATGAAACCTGTGTCGATAATTTAGTGAGATTCACTAAGGCGGGGGGAAGAATCGCCATAGGAACGGATTTTATTGAAAAGGACTTGCCGTGGTTTGAACTGGGGATGCCGATGTTTGAATTTCAGCTTTTGGA
>JAUZPH010000618.1 GCA_030706065.1 Bacillota bacterium
GAAACCGCTGCTCTATCCTACTGAGCTACGAGCACATATGATACTTTTATATTTTAGTATAATTCCTTTTCAAAGTCAACGGGAACATTATAGATATTTTAGCACTTTTATCATTAAAACATGTATATTAATTCCAAAACCAGCCCTATCGGCAATAATAAAAAGGAAATTTCTCAATAATTTCCCTTTACTCCCCCTTTATGCTAAAATGAAAATGTATTATACTTTAACGGTCAAAAGCCTTACAATACCTATAGTGTGCATATAGATGCAATTTTATCCGAAGGTGATGCTATGATTTACAAGAATTCTGTCCAAAGATTCAGGGAAATAGTTAAAATAATGGCCTACTATGGCTTTGGTTATCTGGTAGATAAAGGACTCAAAAATGGCAAAAAATCCCCTGCCAATCTGAGAAAGGCCTTTGAGGAACTTGGCCCTACTTTTATCAAGATCGGGCAGATATTGAGCACCCGTACAGATATTCTGCCTGCAGAGTACATAGAGGAACTGACCAAACTCCAGGACAACGTCCCCCCTGAAAGCTTTGAGGATATAAACAGTGTCTTTCTGGCAGACTTCTCCAAAGGTGTTGATGAACTCTTTCTGGAATTTGACAAGACTCCTCTTGCCTCAGCTTCCATTGCACAGGTCCACAGAGCTGTGCTTCATGACGGCAGGGAAGTTATCGTAAAGGTACAGAGGCCACATATCTATGAGAAGATGAAAATGGACATATCCATACTGCACAGGATTCTGGGCATCACCAAAGTCAAATTTAAAGATGCCCTGATAGACCCAAAGGAGGCTCTGGAGGAGATAAGCCTTTCCACCGAGAAGGAACTCGACTTTGAGCTGGAGGCAAAAAACATCGAAAGGTTTGCATCCCTTAATAAAGATATCGACTTCCTATATATTCCCTTTGTAGTACGGGAGATGTGCTTTAAAAATATAGTTACCATGGAAAAGATCGACGGGATAAAGATTACGGATATACCCAGGCTCCATGAGGAAAAAGTTGAACTTAATGCCCTCGGCCGGAACCTTGCCCTGTCCTTTTTCAAACAGATTTTTGAGGATGGCTTTTTTCACGGAGATCCTCATCCGGGAAATATATTAGTTGTTGGCAATAAGCTCTGCTTTATTGATTTTGGCATAATGGGTGAAATATCTCCCTCTTTAAAGGACGCCCTGAACGAGATATTCATAGCTACGGCTTACGAAGACATCAACAAGCTCATATCCGTATTGATGTCCATAGGAATTCGGAAAGGTTTTGTGGACAGAAACCGGTTGTACGAGGATATCGATTATCTTATGTCCAACTACCTGTCGACCTCCCTGCGGAATATAAAAGTTTCCGTGGTGCTGGAAGATGTTTTTGATGTATCCGGCAGAAATAATATCAAGATGCCCAAGGAACTGACTCTGCTGGTTAAAACCATGGTTATAGTGGAGGGGGTTGTATCAAAGATTTCTCCGGACATAAACCTTCTTGATGTAGCTATTCCCTACGTTAAGGCAAGTACAAGGAAAAGCTGGTTGAAGGATATAAGCCTGGAGGAAGTCATCCTTAAAGCTTTCAGGTTTTCCAATGACAGCTCAAAAATCCCCTCAAAGCTGCTGGAACTGTCGGACAGTATAATCAGGGGAAGGGCCCGGGTTCAACTGGAGCATAAAAACATCGATAAGCCGCTTCATTCCCTGAACAGGATGATAAACCGCCTGGCTGCCTCACTGCTAATAGCCTCCATGATCATAGGCTCCTCTCTCATAATAGATTCAAACGCCGGAAGCCGGGTCTATGGCATGTCCCTTTTGGGGCTGCTGGGTTTTATAGTCTCCGGTATTGCTTCACTGTGGCTGTTAATCAGCATAATCCGGTCCGGTAAAATGTGAGTATACATAGCTGCGGAAATTTATTGTTTATTTTATCACCTGAAAAACTATCGGTGAAGATTCGATATTTTTTCAGGCGAATTATTTAGGATTAAATTTCCGCAGCTTTAGTAAAAAGGCCTTCGGAAGCTTTAAACCCTCCCGAAGGCCTCTTGTGTTATTTATTGTTTCTTCATCTGATCTCTCATCCTGTCGGCAGTATCCGCCATTCTGTCCATCACTCTGTTTATATCCATCTCACTGCCGCTGGGCCTTTCAAATTTCATCCTGTGCCCTGTAAACAAAGCTGCCATTCCGCCTATAACTGTAAGCGGCGGCATAACTACTGTAGTAAGTACAACTGCATTCACCGGAATATTCAAAACCGTGTTGTCTTTCTTCCTTACAACAAACCTTGTTTCCTGCCCCTGCCTTATAAGCTTCTTGAAACTGTCCATAAATCCGGATTCGAAATTTCTTTCACCTTTAGCCTTATTCTGCTTTTCCAGATATATGAGAGCCTCTATAATGTCTCCGTTATTCCTCTCCAGTGCGTCCTTAGCCTCCTCATAGCCTACATTTGCCCTTCTTCTCAATTCGTCAATCTGCTCCAAGCTAACGTTCATATTAAACTACCTCCCTATATTCCTTTAAAATATCATTTCCGTTTTGCTATAGTTTTATTATATAGGAGGAAAATTAAAGCAAA
>JAUZPH010000619.1 GCA_030706065.1 Bacillota bacterium
TACTGGATGACACTGCATACTCCTCTGACGGTTACCGAAAGATACCGCCACAGTCATGATATATTCCCCGATGCGAACAGGACTCAACCCTTTGGCAGCGGTGCCACTTGTGTTTACAATTACTTCGACCTCCAGATACTTAATTCAACAGAAGATGACTACCAGCTTATTGTATATCTTGACGACGGCAACCTTCATGGTGAATGGCGCTGCTCAAAACCTGCCCCTTTTAAATATGAGGTTTACGAACGGGAACATTCCATAACCTCCGGGCTTTGGGGCGGATATATCCGAAATAACCTTATACATAGAAAAGAGTATGATAATTACGGTAAATTCATAAAAGACGAACTTGTAGCAGAAAACCATGCTGTGATGACATATGCTCCATTTCTGGAGCCGGCACAATCCCTGAATGCCGGGACTTAAAAAATGGAGGTACTCATGAAGACAGGTTATCTGATGCCAAAAAAACAGCAGACGGGGCCTTGTGGAAGACATTGTCTATTGACAGCCTGTAATTCCACATAAGCTTCCCATCTACTGTTATATCTCAGCTATAAACACATTTGCATATCTCCCACGGTTCAGCTTGTTCATAATCATGTCGCATTTGCAAAGAAACAGGTAGTATATGTTAAGCCCAGAACCGCTCAAGGACTCGAAGTTGCCCTGTCCGCCAACTTGTTTGCCTTGCCGACAACACAGGCTATGCAGTCCACGTGGGTATTCAGGACTTTGTTACCGCTCATATCCAATTATACTACCCCCAATAAGCTTTCTCACCGTCGGAATGTCAGCTTCCGGAAAGCTGAGTGCAGACATCTCATCCTTCGTGACCCATCTCATATCCTCGTGCTCTTTAAGAGACGGACTTCCCGCAGAAATCCTGCATTGATAGGTCCTAAGCCTTACGATGAATTCCTCATATTCCTGAGTATAATCCTCAAGGAACTTCAGCACTTCTATGCTGCAGCCCAACTCTTCGTCAATCTCACGGATCAGAGCCTCTTCTGGTGATTCCCCTTTTTCAATCTTGCCTCCGGGGAATTCCCAAAGCCCGCCCCGGTGCTTTTCCCGGTCCCGCATTGTGACAAGGTAACGTTCCGACCCCTCATCGTAAATTGCCGCTCCAACCACATCAAGTACTTTCTTCTGCATCTATTCTTCCTTCTTCCAGTAAGTCTCCAGCAGGGTAAGAGCACTGCCTTCTCCGTCCTCAATCAAGTGGCTGCACAGTACCTCATGTCCCCTGTTGTTAATCTGAACCTTTGAATTTACTATGTCGCCGTATTTAGTTTCCCTCTGATAGGTTATCTTCATTCTCTTTATGGAATAATTGAGCACTATATCCATAGGTATAACTTCTATACCCCAGGAGGCATATTTGGAATTATTAACATGCCTGTTCGTATCTATATCGCTGTATCTTACGCTGAAAATCTTTTCCTCATCAGTTCTTTCAGGCTTTTTAATCTCTTCAATTTCAATGGTATCCTTGCAGTTTTCTTCTATGCCGTAAGCATAGAACATTTCAGAGTCCACTCTTACAGGCTTCTTCTTTTCCGCATTGACAAGAAGCCATATGGAGCCGGCCTCGGCTATGAGTCCACCGCTCTTGTCATAAACCTCAAACTTTCTGTAGGCATAAAAGCTCTTGAAGCCATAGGGATATGTCTTAACGCTTATCGTCTCCCCGTATACCGGATACCTGTGCATTTTGATATCCCATTTGTAGAGCACCCAGCCAAGTCCCCTGGAGGCGAGATAATCCATACCCACACCCAGGTTTTCACTCTGGTGGGTAGCTATGTCACCCAGAAAATCCACCAGACTGGTGATATGCATCCTCTTTCTGAAATCCACCTCATAGTAGTGTATCTCATAATCCTTTGTCATCGTCTTCTTTGCCATAACCTCCTTAAGGCAATAAACGCCTTAAGCTCACCCCTTTCAATTTTCATTCTGCTTTATGTGATATAAAGCACCCGGCTTTTTTTATCAGATTATACAGGCCGGTAGTCAGGTAATTCCATTGATATTACCTCTAACTGTATATATAATAGCATTAATATCCCAACAATTACAAATCAAGATTACGGAGGAAAGTTATGAGTAAACCTAAAGTATTCGTTGCAAAGCAAATTCCCGTTGAAGTGGAAAACTATATCGGTGAGCATTGTGAGTATGAGAAGTGGGACTCGCCGGAAAATATACCTCAGGAGGAGCTTTTAAGGAGAATAGCAGATAAGGAGGGTATCCTTTTATCCGGCATAAAAATAGATGATACACTGCTTAACCACGCACCAAATTTGAAGGTGGTAAGCAGCATATCCGTCGGCTACAACAACTATGACCTCCAGGCCATGAAGGCAAAAGGAGTTTTTGGTACAAATACACCATATGTACTGGATGACAGTGTAGCAGACCTTATCGTGGGACTGATTCTGACATCTGGACGAAGGCTTGCAGAATTAGATAGATATGTAAAAGACGGCAGGTGGATGCCCCAGGATGACAAGAATCTTTTCGGAGTTGATGTACATCATTCCACCGTTGGAATCATAGGAATGGGCAGA
>JAUZPH010000062.1 GCA_030706065.1 Bacillota bacterium
ACAGAAAAAGAAAGAGATATAAACCGGGCCAGATTAGTAAAGGAAGCCCTGAAATAAATCATACGGAGGTGTATATATATGATGTTTGGAAGATTCAGCGAGAGGTCCCAGAAGGTGCTTTTATATGCACAGGAAGAAGCAAGGGATTTCAAGCATGGGTATGTTGGAACAGAGCACATACTCTTGGGAATATTGAGAGAAGAAGACGGAATAGCCAAAAAGGTATTAAATGATATAGGAATAAATACGGAATCGGTAAAAAGCCTTATTGATGAGTTTGAAGGCAGAGGAGATATGGAATACTTCAAAAATGAGATTCCATTAACTCCAAGAACAAAGAGGCTGCTGGAGCTCAGTCATGTTGAGGCAAGAAATTTGAACCATAATTATATAACTCCGGAGCATATTCTGATGGCGCTGATCAGAGAATCCGAGGGGGTTGCATACACAATACTTACAAATCTTGGAGCTGATTTTGAAAAGCTGAGGAAGGATATAGTTCAGAATATGGCAGGCGAGCAGAAGGCTGCCGCCGGTGAGACTGCAAAGAGCAAGGATCAGTCTACGCCAACTCTTAATCAATTTGGAAGGGATTTGACGGATTATGCCAGAGAAGGAAAGCTGGATCCTGTAATTGGCAGAGGAAATGAGACACAGAGAGTGCTGGAGATACTCTGCAGAAGGATAAAGAATAATCCGTGTCTGATTGGTGACCCTGGAGTTGGAAAGACAGCTATTGCGGAAGGGCTTGCTCAGAAGATTGTAGAGGGAAATATACCGGAAATACTAAAGGAGAAAAGAGTTGTGACACTGGACTTATCTTCCATGGTAGCAGGTTCGAAGTACAGGGGAGAGTTTGAAGAGCGACTGAAGAAGGTAATGGAGGAAATCAGAAAGGCAGGTAACGTAATTCTGTTTATTGACGAAATCCATACTATCATTGGAGCAGGCGGTGCCGAAGGGGCCATTGACGCTTCAAATATTTTGAAGCCGGCGCTGGCTAGAGGGGAAATTCAGTGCATTGGTGCCACTACCATAGATGAATACAGAAAGCATATTGAGAAAGATTCGGCATTGGAGAGAAGGTTCCAGCCGGTAACTGTTGGAGAACCTACAAAGGAAGAGGCTGTACAAATATTAAAGGGGCTCAGGGACAAATATGAAGCCCATCATGGAGTGAAGATTACAGACGATGCAATAGAAGCTGCAGTTAACCTTTCAGACAGATATATAACTGATAGATTCCTGCCGGATAAGGCAATTGACCTTATCGATGAAGCCGGCGCAAAGGTTAGAATTGCAAATCTTACTGCTCCTCCGGATCTGAAGGAAATGGAGGAACAAGTGGAAAAGGCAACAAAGGAAAAAGAGGACGCTATTAGGGTGCAGGATTTCGAGAAGGCTGCAAAGCTCAGAGATCTCGAAAAAGAATTAAAGGATAGGCTCGAGAATGAAAAGAAAAACTGGAGAACACAGAATGGAGTTATAAAGCAGATTGTTTCGCAGGAACAGATTGCAAATGTTGTTTCAAGGTGGACCAATGTCCCGGTAGAAAAGCTTACCGAAAAGGAATCGGAAAGACTACTTAAGTTGGAGGAGATACTCCATAACAGAGTTGTAGGCCAGGAAGAGGCTGTGAAGGCTGTGGCAAGGGCAGTGAGAAGGGCAAGAGTGGGGCTTAAAGATCCTAACAGGCCTATTGGTTCCTTTATATTCCTCGGCCCTACCGGTGTCGGCAAGACAGAGCTCAGCAAAGCCCTGGCAGATGCCATGTTTGGCGATGAAAACAACATGATTAGAGTAGATATGTCTGAATATATGGAGAAGCATACCGTATCCAAGCTTATCGGGTCGCCTCCGGGATATGTAGGCTACGATGAGGGCGGGCAGCTCTCAGAAAAAGTCAGAAGAAACCCATATTCGGTAATATTATTCGATGAGATTGAGAAGGCTCATCCGGATGTATTCAATATACTTCTACAGATACTGGAAGACGGACGTCTTACCGATAATAAGGGTAAGGTGATCAATTTCAAGAATACCATCGTCATTATGACATCAAATGCCGGAGCTTCCATGATCAAAAAGCAGAAGACCATGGGCTTCTCAACGGGAGAGAAGGAACGTGAAAATGAATATGAAAAGATGAAGGATAATGTGATGGATGAACTCAAGCATACCTTCAGGCCCGAGTTCCTCAACAGAATTGATGATATCATTGTCTTCCACCAGCTGGAGGAAAAGGATCTGAGACAGATTGTGTCCTTGATGCTGAGATCCGTTACTCACAGGCTGTCGGAGCAGGGCATAGCCATTGAGTTTGACGAAGAAGCGGAAAAGCTGCTAACTAAGGAAGGCTTTGATATTGTATATGGAGCAAGGCCATTGAGAAGAGCGATTACAAAGACAGTAGAAGACAAATTATCCGAAGAAATACTGAGGGGTAATGTGAAGGCCGGCGGGAGTATTCTGGTAACTGTGAGAAATAATGAACTTGCTTTTCAGGATAGGGTATAGTGTATAATAAATATATATAGTTAATTGACAAATGGAGTATGACCTTTCAGGCATGCTCCATTTAAAGATGCGGAAATTTAAAAATAAGGCTATATTAAATAACAGTGTTGATGCTTCACCTATTTTAGTTGACAATGGACATTTGACAATTGACAATCAATGATGAAATTCAGCAAAGCTGAATTTCTTTAATTAAAATTTAAGATTTTTCTTTGCTTTGCTAAGAAAAATCATCCTTAATTGTCCATTCTCAATTGTCAATTTAATAAAACGTCGTAATTTTCAACACTATTCTTTAACAAAGCCATTAATGAGTTTCCACATCTATTTAATAAGATTACGGAGTTGGTTATATTGGCGAAAACAAAGACCATATATGTATGCCAGCAGTGCGGCTTTGAATCACCGAAATGGCTTGGGAAGTGCCCTGACTGCGGTGAGTGGAACAGCATGCTGGAGGAGGAAAAAGTAGAGAAGGTGCAGCAGAAGTATACCTCCTTCAATACACAGAGTGTACCCAAAAGTATAGTGAATATAAAGTCAGGAAATCTTGAGAGGTTTGATACAGGTATAGAGGAACTAAACCGTGTCCTCGGCGGCGGCCTGGTAAAGGGCTCACTGACGCTTATCTCCGGCGACCCGGGTATAGGAAAATCCACATTACTGCTTCAGACAAGTAACAACATTGCCCAAAGATACGGCAAGGTATTATATGTATCTGGAGAAGAATCTGAGGAACAGATAAAGATCCGTGGTGACAGGCTGAGCATAGTTTCAGAAAATCTGTATATCCTTTCCGAAACTAATTTGGAAGTGGTACAGAGGCATATTGAAGACATGAAACCGGCTTTTGTTATTATCGATTCGATTCAAACGATATATAAGGATAGTAGTGCTTCGGCGCCGGGCAGCGTTTCTCAGGTCAGGGAGTGTGCCAACCATATGATGAGAGTTGCTAAAACCGGGGATATACCCTTTTTTATTGTAGCGCATGTAACCAAGCAGGGAGAGCTGGCCGGGCCGAGAGTCCTGGAGCATATGGTAGACACCGTATTGTCCTTTGAAGGCGAGAGAAGTGAGGATATAAGGATACTGAGGGCTGTGAAGAATAGATTTGGTACTACCAGTGAAATCGGAGTATTTGAAATGAAGGATAAGGGGCTGCTGCAGATATCGGACCCGTCCAGGTTGTTCCTCGAGGATGCCAGTTTCAATTCAGAGGGTTCAGTTGTTATCGGAGTCATGGAGGGAACAAGGCCTATTCTTGTAGAAATTCAGGCGCTGGTTACTGAGACGAAAACTGCAAACCCCAGAAGGACAGCAGTGGGTATAGAAACTTCAAGATTGAATCTCATCCTGGCTGTATTGGAGAAGAAGCTCAGGATCCCCTTCTATAACTTTGATGTCTATGTCAATGTAGTTGGCGGCCTTAACATAGACGGAACCTATGCAGATTTAGGTTTGGCACTGACACTTCTGTCCAGTGTCCGTGGAAAAGAGTTTAAGATTGAGAAGATGATGGTAGTGGGTGAAGTAGGCCTTACCGGAGAAGTGCGGCCGATTTCAGCCTGCGATCGGCTGGTGAAGGAAGCATACAAACTGGGCTTTAAGAATGTAATCATACCTGAAAAGAACAGGGCTTCCCTTGATATAAAAACCATCAGCACCATAGGAATATCATCCTTGAGGGAGGTTATGTATAAAATATTTGAATCCAAGTAATTCAGGAAAGTTTATATATTTAAAAAATGTCAATAATAAGTATGAGTAATGGTATTGTGGGTGATGTAATGAGGCAGGAAAAGGACAAGGAATTGAAAAACATACTGAGAATATTGGCTCCAGGCACTCAATTGAGAGAGGGTTTGGAAAATATACTGAGAGCCAAAACAGGTGCACTCATTGTACTGGGAGACAGCGAGGGGATAATGAAATTGGTAGACGGTGGCTTTGCAATTAATGCCGAATATAACCCGGCGTATATTTATGAACTTGCAAAGATGGATGGAGCTATAATACTGAGCAGCGACCTTAAAAGGATACTTTATGCCAATACTCAGTTAATCCCAGATTCATCAATAGTGATCTTTGAAACAGGAACCCGACACAGGACGGCAAACAGAATCGCGAAGCAGACGGGAGCAATTGTCATAGCAATATCTCAGAGGAGACATATAATAACGGTCTATAAAGGTGAATTAAAATATGTACTCCGGGAGAGCAGCGTAATTCTGGCCAAGGCAAATCAGGCAGTGCAAACCTTGGAAAAATATGTATCCGTTCTTGATAGAGTTCTAAACAATCTGAACCTCCTTGAGTTCCAGGATATGGCCACACTTTTGGATGTGGTAACAGCAATTCAGAGAACGGAGATGGTCATGAGAATTGTGGCGGAGATAGAGCGGTACATCTGTGAACTTGGAAACGAGGGGCGCCTTATAACCATGCAGTTAAATGAACTCATAAGGTACATTGAACAGGATGGAATACTGCTAATAAGAGATTATTGTAAAACGAATATTGATTACAGTGATGTGTATAAGGATATACAGGAAATTTCGCCGGAAGAGTTATTGGAACCGGAAGTTATATCAAAATTGCTTGGATATACCGGAGTGCCGCTGGTAGATACGCTTATTTCCCCGAGGGGATATAGAATTCTAAGCAAGGTACCCAGAATTCCGGCAGGCATTATTGAAAACCTCGTACGCAATTTTAAGGAGTTGAAGGCTGTAATTGAAGCCTCTCATGAGCAGTTAGACAAGGTTGAAGGAATTGGAGAAGCGAGGTCAAAGGCTATAAAAAACGGACTTAGAAGGATAAAGGAACAGATTCTTCTTAACAAGCAATTTTGAAAAAAATTTAGAACAATAACCATGCTAATGACAGTATTGTTCTAAATTTCTATGTATCATCTGAAAGTATATTTACCTAAAGTATTCATTTTATCGTATTCCTTAATCAGTATATCGTAAAGGCTCACGTCTATCAGATTGCACAATGCAGTCAAATAGAAGAGATTGTTTCCGATTTCACGCTCTATTACCTCACGGCAGCCATCACACAGTTCTCCGCTGAGATGAGTTTTCATACAGTCATTCAAGGACTCTATACTATCGTCTTCGTCAGGCACAGTCTGCCTTGAGGCATCTATATGCACACAGCCGCAGTTTGTAGCGGATTTTACAACGGCCCTGTTAACTCTGGCATTAGTCTCTTGAAACTTTGTCAAAATATCCAAAATACTTTTATGTCTTAATAAAGACTCATTGACTTTATCCTGGAACTCATCAAATATAACATCCTTCATCAACCTCAGCTCCTTAAATTATTTTGATAAAGTTGACTGTAATCTAATTATAATTTTTTTTTCGCTATTATGTCAACAAACCAAAAGGTGTTTTTGTCCATAACTATATGATAAACTATAGGAGGCTAATTTCATAGGGGGATTATTTAGGAAATAAATTGATAATTCACTTCTATAACTGTTGAAAATAAGCATTATTTAATATATAGTAGTAATTAACCTTTATTTGTTGAGATATTTGCCAATATTCATAAAGTTCAGAGGATTATTGGGGTTTAAGTCGGATATCAACTTATACATACTCAAAAACTGTTAAAGCTTCAGTATTTTGAAGCATGTATAAGGTGTGCTTCGTAATTAAAACCCATTACAAGGAGGTGAGAATATTTGTTAAACAAAGTATTGAGAACATTGTTTACCGTAATGGGCCTTTTTATAGGATTTTTTGTCGGTGAGGCGCTGGAGAATACAGCGTATTTTACGAACTTAAGTTATTTCCATGACAATGCATTAAATATTGTACTGTTTTTGATTCTTTTAACGCTTTTATTCGGTATTATTCTGTTTTTAATATCACCTTTGATAAACACCTTTATAGGTAAAACCATGGAGTATGTTGAAAAAAGTATACAAAAGCTGCCTGCTAACGTTATACTTTTTGGTGCAGGAGGCGCCATAGTAGGTCTTGCCATTTCTTCAATGCTGGTTAATGTCCTTACGACAATCCCGTATATCGGTACATTGATATCAGTGGCTATAAATATTGTTATGGCAGTACTGGGAGCCAATATTGGAGTTAAAAAGAGAGACGAATTGATGGGTCTGTTTTTTAATATCAGGAAAATGGGAGCATCAAAGGATAAAAAGGTGAAAGGTACTTCCAAGGGTGAACCAAAGGTACTGGATACCTCAGTAATAATCGACGGAAGAATTTTTGATATTTGTCAAACCGGTTTTGTAGAAGGTACACTGATTATTCCGAATTTCGTACTGGAAGAACTACGACATATAGCGGACTCCTCCGATTCATTGAAGAGGAACAGGGGAAGAAGAGGCCTGGATATATTGAACAGGATACAGAAGGAATTAAAGATGGAAGTGGCTATAAGTGAACGGGACTTTCCGGATATAGCAGAGGTAGACAGTAAACTTCTAAAGCTGGCTCAGGCCGTTAACGGCAGGGTTATAACCAATGACTACAACCTGAACAAGGTTGCTGAATTTCAAGGAGTTCCGGTGCTTAACATAAACGAGCTGGCAAATGCTATAAAGCCTGTAGTTCTTCCGGGGGAAGAAATGAACATTCAAATCGTCAAGGATGGAAAGGAATCGGGTCAGGGTGTCGCCTATCTGGATGACGGGACGATGATAGTTGTAGAAGGCGGCAGAAAGTTTATGGGCGAGACTATTGATGTAATAGTTACATCCGTACTTCAGACCGCTGCAGGCAGGATGATTTTTGCAAAGCAGAAGGAATCCCTTGAAAAGGCTAATTGATGGATGGTTATAAAATAGAAATTCAGCCTCCGGCTGAATTTCTTTATGTTTTAGGTGATAAAATGATGGAAAAGAAGATTTTGAACTATGCATTAATCGTAGCAGGCGGAAAAGGTACCAGAATGGGAAGTAAGGTCAGTAAACAATTTTTAAATCTTGCCGGAAGACCTGTATTATATCATACTCTGAAGGTTTTTTCCGAGTGTAAGGACATTCACTCAATTATACTGGTAGTATCCAGGGAAGATATGGAGTTTACTAGAAATGAAATAGTGGGAAAATATAATTTCACAAAAGTTGAAGCTATTGTGGAAGGCGGAAGGGAAAGACAGCATTCCGTCTATAATGGGCTCGAAGCAATAGGAAACTGTAACGTAGTCCTCATTCATGATGGGGCTAGGCCTTTTATAAATGAAAAAATTATTAAAGATGGAATAATCTATGCCGAGAAATTCGGAGCATGTGCCTGTGGTGTCAGACCAAAGGACACCATTAAGGTTATAGACAGCAGCGGGTTTTCCGCTGACACACCGGACAGAGACACCCTGATTGCAGTACAAACACCTCAGGCTTTCAGGTATGAGTTGATAATGAATTGTCATAGAAGGCTCATGGAGGAGGGTATAAGAGCTACAGACGATACTATGGTAGCGGAAAGATATGGGCATAGGGTATATCTGTATGAAGGTGATTACAAGAATATCAAGATTACTACTCCGGAGGATATGCTTTTGGGCGAAGAAATTTTGAGGGAACTTTCTTAATAGCGCTTTTATATTGACACCGGATATTTTAAAAATTATAATAATTTATTATGTGTTAAAATTAATATGTGCGATGAAGAAGAATAGTAAAATCCCTGTACAGAGAAAAAACCGGTGGCTGAGAGGTTTTTAACGGATTTGAACCCGCTTCCGAGCAGTAGTTAAAAGCTACCGGCAGAGCCGTTATGAACAATGAGTACAAATTTAGGTGGTACCGCGATAAAACTCGCCCTAATAGGGGCGGGTTTTTTATTTTTAGGGAAATAATAATTAAATATGAACAGGGAGGAATAGATATGTCAAAGAATAAAAAGATGGTTGAGGCTATAACCAGTATGGATGTGGATTTCGCACAGTGGTATACGGATATAGTAAAAAAGGCGGAATTAATTGATTATGCAAGTGTAAAGGGCTGCATGATTGTCAGGCCTTATGGATATGCAATATGGGAAAATATCCAGAAGGATCTGGACAGGAGATTCAAGGAAACCGGCCATGAGAATGTTTATATGCCTATGTTTATACCGGAATCACTGCTCCAGAAGGAAAAGGAACATGTTGAAGGATTTGCTCCGGAGGTGGCCTGGGTTACCCATTTTGGCGAGGAAAAGCTCACTGAAAAGCTGTGTGTAAGGCCCACATCGGAGACTTTGTTCTGTGAGCATTACTCAAAAATCGTTCAGTCCTACAATGACCTTCCAAAGCTTTACAACCAGTGGTGTTCCGTTGTAAGGTGTGAAAAGACTACAAGACCCTTCTTAAGGACTACGGAATTTTTATGGCAGGAAGGGCATACTGTACATGCTACTGCAGAGGAGGCACAGGAAGAGACCATCAGAATGCTGAATGTTTATGCAGCTCATTGTGAAGAAATCCTCTCAATTCCTGTAGTTAAAGGGCAGAAGACGGAAAAGGAAAAGTTCGCCGGTGCAAAGGCAACATATACCATCGAGAGTTTGATGCATGATGGTAAGGCTCTCCAAACAGGAACTTCCCATAATTTTGGGGAGAATTTTGCAAAGGCCTTCAACATTCAATATACGGATAACAAAGGAAAGCTTCAGTATGTTCATGAAACTTCCTGGGGTATGACTACAAGATTGATCGGTGCCGTAATCATGGTACATGGCGATGATAACGGTCTGGTCCTGCCGCCAAGGGTTGCGCCGATTCAGGTGGTGATAGTGCCGGTGGCAATGCACAAGGAAGGTGTACTCGAAAAAGCCAATTCTGTTAAGGAGAGATTAAGCAAGTTCGCGAGAGTGAAGCTGGATGCCTCCGACAAGATGCCGGGGTGGAAATTTGCAGAATATGAGATGAAGGGTGTTCCACTCAGGCTGGAGATTGGACCGAAGGATATAGAAAATAACCAGTGTGTACTGGCAAGAAGAGATAGCATGGAAAAGATAACGATATCTCTGGATGACCTGGAAACGGTTATACCTCAACTCCTGGAAGCAATTCAGAAAGATATGCTTGACAGGGCAAGGGAGAACAGGGATAAGAATACGCGAGTCGCAGTAACTCTTGATGAATTCATGGATAAGATTGAAAATCAGGCAGGCTTTATTAAAGCAATGTGGTGCGGCGACAGGGAATGTGAAGATAAGATAAAGGAAGCTGCTGGGGCAACATCAAGGTGTATCCCTTTCGAGCAGGAACATCTGAGCGACACCTGTGTATGCTGCGGCAAACCAGCCAGGCACATGGTCTACTGGGGAAGAGCATACTAAAGATGTGTGAGTTTAAACAATAACAAATTCACCTGAGAAAATATCGAATCTTCACCGATTTTTCCGGATGTAAAATTTCATCGAGTTAGAATTCAATTTAGAAGAAATTTTACATCCTGGATAAATTAAAATATAAACTCACACATCTATAAAAGGCAAAGGGAGAGATAACATGAAGATTTATAATACAATGAAAAAAATGAAGGAAGAATTTGTTCCTCTTAATGATGGGGAAGTCAACATGTATGTGTGCGGCCCTACGGTGTATAACCTGTTTCATATAGGAAATGCCAGGACGTTCATAGTGTTCGACACAGTGAGAAGATACTTTGAATACAGGGGCTACAAGGTGAATTTTGTACAGAACTTTACCGATATAGACGACAAGATGATAAAAAAAGCCAATGAGGAAAACACCTCGGTAAAGGAACTGGGTGACAGATATATAGATGAGTATTACAAGGATGCGGATGGGCTTAATATCGAGAGAGCTACTGTCAATCCCAGGGCAACCCAGTTTATAGATGAAATAATTGACTTCGTTTCCGAGCTCATAGACAAAGGCTTTGCCTATGAGGTTGATGGAGATGTATATTTCAGTACTAAAAAGTTTGGTGATTATGGCAAGCTTTCAGGCCAAAACCTCGAGGACCTTCAGGCTGGAGCAAGAATAGATGTTGATGAAAGAAAGAGGGATCCGATGGACTTTGCTGTCTGGAAGAAGCAGAAGCCCGGTGAACCTGCCTGGGAGAGCCCATGGGGTTCCGGAAGGCCCGGATGGCATATAGAATGCTCATGCATGGCTTACAAGCTTCTTGGAAAGACAATAGATATTCATGCCGGAGGTTCGGACCTGGTTTTCCCCCATCATGAGAATGAAATAGCTCAGAGCGAAAGCAGGAATGATGCGGCGTTTGCACGATACTGGATGCATTCGGCTTTTGTAAATGTAAATAATCAGAAGATGTCAAAGTCCCTGAATAACTTCTTTACTGTAAGAGAACTCCTCGGGAAGTATGATGCAGATGTGCTGAGATTTATTATGCTTTCCGGCCACTACAGGACTCAGTTGAATTTCAGCCTTGACCTGCTGGATTCAGCGAAGGCCTCCATGGAGAGACTCTACAACGCTGTAGGAAATCTTGAGAGGTTTGCGGATGAGAATGCCGATGAAGCGCTCAAAGAGGGAGAGCAGGCATATATTGACAATCTGAATGCCTTCAGAGACAGATATGTGGAGAAGATGGATGATGATTTTAATACTGCTGATGCCATATCTGTACTGTTTGACCTGGTAAAGGATATAAACATAAATATAAATGCGGAATCGTCAAAGGCTGTTGTAAAGTGTGCTCTGGATCTCCTCAGGGAACTGGGAGCACCTCTCGGAATACTTCAGAAGTCAACCAAGGTAAGCCTGGAGGAGGAGGTTGAAGGGCTCATCCGGGATAGACAGAGAGCAAGAAAAGAGAGAAACTGGGCTTTGGCAGACAAGATAAGGGATGACCTTAAGGCCAGGGGCATCATTCTTGAAGATACGCCACAGGGTGTTAGATGGTTCATCAAGCAATAGAGTGAATGGATATTACTTGATTTAATTGACAGTTGGCAGTGGACAATTGACAATTAAGGATGCTTTTTCTCAGCAAGCATCGAAAAAGCTAAAATATATTATAGAAATTCAGTTGCGCTGAATTTCATCCTTCATTGTCAATTCTCAATTGTCCATTGTCAATTTGTTCATCTATAAGAAAAGGTTAAGCCGGTTATGGCTTAACCTTTTTTGGTGAATACTATTGAAGGAGAAGATGAAAATATTGTATTTCCAATTGATATGATGTATATTTAAGTCTAGCCTGATACTAAAGATGTGTGAGTCTAAACATTAACAAATTCACCGGAGAAAATATCGAAGAGGATGATTTTTCGAAGGTGGTGAATTAAAATATAAACTAACACATCTATACAAGAGAATGGAGCAGGAAAATGATATTTAATTATTTCGGGAAAAAGTTGAGTCCGGAAGAGGCAAGAAGGATGAATGGCCTCACACTGGCATATATCGGTGATGCTGTTTATGAGGTAATGGTCAGAGAATATCTGGTGGTCAACAATCAAATGCTTTCGGCACATAAACTTCATCTTAAGGCGGTATCCTATGTAAAGGCACATTCTCAAAGCGAGATGTTCAAAAGCATGGAAGGACAGCTTTCAGAGGAAGAGATAAGCATATATAAGAAGGGGAGGAATTCAAAGTCTCCGACAATGCCCAAGAATGCCAGTGTGACGGATTATAGGGCTGCTACGGGCTTGGAGGCATTAGTAGGATATCTTTACATAACAGGCCAGGTAGACCGGCTTGAATTGATTATGAAAAATGTATTTAAAGATACGGAAATTTAAACCTTTAGTATTCGCCTGAGAAAATATCGA
>JAUZPH010000620.1 GCA_030706065.1 Bacillota bacterium
CGATACTCCCATGGCTAGAGCAGGTCAGCCTGTGGAGCTGGCTGCAGCCTATGTATTCCTGGCTTCCAATGATGCGTCATATATCACAGGTCAGACTATTCATGTAAACGGTGGAGTAATAGTCAATGGTTAAAGCTACCCTTACGGGTAGCTTTAACCATATTTGTAGTGTATAATTAAATTTGTATCAATTAAATGGAGGTTTTAGCATGGATTACAACTGGAGCTTGAAGGAGCTGTACTCTTCCTTCGATGGTGAGGACTTCAAGGGAGATATGGCAAAATTCGATGAGTATATTGAGGAATATAAAAGCTGGGTTCAGAAAGTAACCTCGGATTATAATGATGTTCTGAAAAAACTTGAAACATATATAGATACTGAAAGCAAAGGCTTGGACCTTATCACAAGGCTGAGCAGCTTTGCTGAGCTTACGTCAAGTGTAGACACCAAAAATGAAAGGGCTCTGAAAAACCTGGAAATTTTACAGGTGAAAGGTGCCTCGACGGCAGAATATAATGCAAAGCTTCAACGCTGGATCGGAGGAATACCAAATCTGGATCAGGTTATTGAAAGTTCCCCAAAACTTAAGGAGCACACCTTCATGCTGAAGGAGATAGTGGAAAAGAGCAGATATCTGTTGAGTGACAGGGAAGAGGCGGTTATAGCCAGAATGAGAAATACCGGTTCCAGTGCATGGACAAAGCTAAAGGACCTTTTAACCTCCACTCTAAGGGTGGATATTGAGTTGGAGGGAGAGAAGAAACAGCTTCCTCTTTCAATAATAAGAAATATGGCTTATGAGGAGGACAGGGAGTTAAGAAAGAAGGCCTATGAGGCAGAACTGGCTTCCTATCCAAAGATAGAGGACTCCATAGCTGCCAGCCTTAACGGAATAAAGGGAGAGGTTATAACAGTATGTGATATGAGAGGCTATGAATCTCCGCTTCAGGAGACCCTTGTAAAGTCATGGATGGATGAGGAAACCCTTGAAGCCATGCTGAAAGCGATGAGGGAGTACTTCCCGGCCTTCAGAAAGTATTACAGAAAAAAGGGTGAACTGCTCGGCAGCAAAAATGGCTTGTCTTTCTTTGATCTCTTTGCACCGGTGGGGAAAATGGAAAAACAGTTCAACTATGAGGAAGGCAAGAAATTTGTAGTAGAGAATTTCAGGACCTTCAGCGACAGGCTTGCAGATTTTGCCCAGAAGGCAATAGATAATAACTGGATAGATGTACTGCCCAGGGAGGGTAAAGTCGGAGGAGCCTTCTGTCAGAATATACACGCTATTGGCGAGAGCAGAATAATGCTAAACTATGGAGATACCTTCAGTGATGTTGTAACAATGGCTCATGAACTCGGACATGGTTTCCACGGAGAATGCCTGCTGCAGGAAAGCATATTGAACAGCGATTATCCGATGCCGATTGCTGAGACTGCATCAACCTTCTGTGAAACCATTGTAAAGAAGGCTGCAGTTAAAAATGCCTCAAAGGATGAAGCCTTCTTTATACTGGAGACGGAAATAGGGGACTGCGGACAGGTTATAGTGGATATCTACAGCAGATTCCTCTTTGAGTCCGAGGTGTTTAAGAGAAGAAAAGAAAGCTCCCTGACGGCGAAAGAATTAAATGAGATAATGCTTTGGGCTCAGAAGGAAGCGTACGGAGATGGCTTGGACCCTGAATATCTGCACCCGTACATGTGGGCTCCTAAACCCCATTATTACTATGCTTCCTATAACTTCTACAACTTCCCCTATGCCTTCGGACTACTGTTTGCAAAGGGGCTGTATGCCGAGTATTTGAAAAGAGGCAGGGAATTTGCAGAAGATTACGAGAAGCTTTTAAGTGTAACAGGAAAGAATAAGATTGCAGATGTAACAAAGCTAATGGGCATAGATGTACATGATGTGGATTTCTGGAGAAGCTCCTTGAAGACCATAGAGGAGGACATTAACAAATTCCTTGAGCTGAGTGACGAAAGGCTGAATAAATAAATTAAAAGGGATGGCGGCGGCCATCCCTTTGCTGTAGGGTTTTACACAAGAGGTTTTGCGAATATATCCAACAGGCCAAGATCTGAAATTCGCTTCTTTATCTCATCATTGTCTGTTGAGTACAACCCTTTTTCCTGCATCCTCTTAAAATATTCAGCCCCTGAGAAGGTGTGTCTGACCTTTTTGCCCTCTGGAGTCTCCAGCCTGTAATTTGAGTAATATATTATGTCACCGATGGCAGTTTCCTGGGGAAGCTTCAGCAGAGGCATGCCGAGAGCATATCTCACGGAATTATGGCCTGCCAGAGCGCCGGTACTCATAGCTTCGGTATGGCCTATAAAGAATCCGGATTTTTCGCCCGCGCAGAACAGGTTATCAAGGCCCACAACCTTCATATCGTTTGTTCTTGGAGCGGAGGCCAGGTATCTTACAGAATTCCCTCTGCCGCCGGAATAGGGATCCATAAAACGTGCATCCTCAAGGCCCGGAAGCTTCCTAAGCTTATCTATGGGGTAAAAGGGAGTCATGAGTTTTATATGGCCGGTATCCAGAAGCACCACATTCTCGGCA
>JAUZPH010000621.1 GCA_030706065.1 Bacillota bacterium
AGGTCAAGGCACCGGCTCAGGACAGGGTCAGGGTCAGGGACAAGGTCAAGGAAGTGGTTCCGGCCAGGGCAGCGGTTCAGGATCTGGACAGGGAAATTCCCAGGGCCAGGGCGCCGGTGGCAGCGGTGCCGGCAGCGGCAGTAGTAATGGCGATGGTGGAGTAACCGGATACGGCAGCAGCGGCGGCATTGGAAGCAAACCGCCATCTGCAGGGCAGGCGAAGGAATATGAAAAAGTCTTTACTCCAAGCCGGCTGGGAGGGAACGGTGAAACATCAAACCTTACAGGAAAGGCTAACAACAGTTCCGGCAGCGGAGAAAGCGAAATTACCAATAACCCCAATGCCCAGTTGGGTGAGTATCGGCCCTATGACCAGGTGGCAGGGGAATATTCAGAAAGAGCCATGGAAAGCTTGAATAGTTATGAGGTCCCTGATGCGATGAGGGAAATGATAAAGGAATATTTTTCATCCCTTCAGGAATAAGGCTTAAAGCTGCAGAAATTTTACTTTAATATTCAGCTGAAAAAAATACAGGATTCTAAAGGTTTATTGGAAGCTGTCAGCTGAAATGTAGAATTTCTGCAGCATTATTACAGGAGGTAATGCAATGGATGATAATGAAATAAAAGCGGTTATTGAGAAGATTAAAGAGGTGGAAGAGGAAATAGGAAAGGCTATAATTGGCCAAAAGGATGTCATAAGGCAGGTACTTATCGCCGTCTTTACCGGCGGAAACGTACTGCTGGAGGGCTCGCCGGGCCTTGGAAAGACTCAGCTCGTTAAAACCCTCTCAAGAGTCATGGATTTGCCTTTTTCAAGAATACAGTTCACTCCGGACCTTATGCCGGCGGATGTGGTAGGAACCAATATAATTGTAAAGGATGAAAGGGGAAACAGCGTATTTAAATTTCAGCAGGGGCCGGTATTCTCAAATCTGGTACTTGCGGACGAAATAAACAGGGCAACGCCTAAAACCCAATCCGCTCTTCTGGAGGCAATGCAGGAGCATACCGTCACCGTGGGCAGCAGTACCTATTCCCTGGAGGAACCCTTTATGGTGCTGGCTACACAAAATCCCCTTGAGAACGAGGGTACTTATCCCTTACCGGAGGCACAGCTGGACAGGTTTCTGTTCAAGCTTATGGTACCTTACCCAAATCTTGAAGAACTGCGGGGAATAATAGGTATTACGGTAAATAACGAGCCGGCGGAGCTTCACAAGGTAATTGATAAGGATGAAATAATCAAAATAAGAAAAATCCTCAAAGAGGTGCCCATGTCAAAGGCTGTGGAAGATTACGCACTGAGGGTAATACTGGCCACTCATTCCGATTTTAAGGACGCTCCTGAGATTTCAAAGAGATACATACGGTATGGTGCAAGTCCCAGAGCTGCCCAGGCAGTGGTATCTACCGCCAGGGTAAGAGCCGTTATGGAAGGAAGATATAATGTTTCCTTTGACGATATCAGATATGTGGCAGTCTCGGCTTTAAGGCACCGTTTCTTTTTAAACTTTGATGCAGTAGCGGATGGCATTACCCCTGAGGCCATTATCAATGAAATACTGGAAAGCCAGTTTAAATCGGCTTAGGACAGTGATGCTATGAAAGAGAAGATATTTGATGGAGATTTTTTCAGGAAGCTTGAAAATATAAGCCTCAGAACTAAGATGTCTGTGAATGAAGGAGCTGCCGGCGGAAGAAAATCGAAGGCCAAGGGAAGTTCTGTGGAAATATCCGACTTCAGGGAATACGTTCCCGGTGATGATTACAGAAGAATCGACTGGAATGCTTACGGACGGTTTGAGAGGCTGTTCCTTAAGCTGTTTATGGAGGAACGGGAGGCACTTATCAACATATTTGTAGACTGCAGCAAATCCATGGACTTTGGAGAGAAGCACAAGGGCATTATGGCACTGAGGCTGAGCGGCATACTTACATATTTGTCTCTGAGAAATTTGGACAGGGTATATATCAGTAAGCTTCAAGGGGACACTATAATAAATTCCGCCTCCTATATGGGTAGAAGCACCTTTCAGACTGCTCTTCAGTTCCTGGAGAATACGGAATTTAAAGGTTCTACAAATCTGGCAAACAGTATAAAACGGCGGGACTTGAAAAGCAGGGGGATATCCATAGTTATTTCAGACTTCTTTACCTCGGGATCAATAGAGGAAATGATAAAGTATCTGTCCTATAAAAGGCAGCAGATTATTCTTGTGCAGGTGCTCAGCGAGGACGAATTATTTCCTGAGATAGGAGGCCAGGTGAGACTCCTTGACAGCGAAACCCGGGAAGAGATAAACCTTACGGTGACTCCAAAGCTTTTAAAGATATATAGCGCCAAATTGGCGGCCCAGTTTGGCAGCATAAAGGTCTCCAGTACCAAGTACGGCGGCACTTTTATACAGGTGTCTACTTCGGAGGCACTGGAAAAGCTGATCTTTGAATACTTTGCCAGGGAGGGGATAATATGAGGTTCTTCACTCCTTCGGCCTTGTGGTTTCTTTTACTGGTTCCGGTTTTAATTTTCTTCTATATATTAAAACAGCGCTTTGAGGAG
>JAUZPH010000622.1 GCA_030706065.1 Bacillota bacterium
CTCCGTTATTTCACGAATGGCAATTATTAATTTGGGAGGAATGTTTATGACTCTTACAAAAAAAATCATACTGCTGTTCAGTGTGGTTATTTTCATAATACTTGACATCTGTATGGGCTGTACTTATTATTTTACTCGCCAGGAAATTTTTTCCCAGGAGGAAAATTCAAGCCTCGCAATAATAAAGGTTTTCGAATCCTCTTTGAGTGCTTCCATCACAAAGGATAATTTACAGGAGACATTGAACACCTTGAAAACCAGATATCCTGATATCGTAGACTTTGACATCTATAATCTTGATGGAACGCCTTCCGATATAGCTGCGATTAATTCCGAAAACCTGGGGAAACCGGCTGACCCTGAGGATATAGAGGCTGCAAAGGAAGATAAGACTGTGCCTATTATAGACGGCGATGTTGTCGATGTTACTGCCCCTCTGCATATAGACGGAAAAGTAGCCTATGTTGCAGGAGTCATGATTTCCATAGACGATGAACTGGCAGCTCTCAACCTGTTGCTTGTAAAGATTGTATTACTGGGTCTTGTACTCATGATTGTGGCTATTTTAGTAATAATCTTCTTTTCAAAAAAAGTTCTTTCCAAGCCCTTGAAAGGATTGAGGGATTTCATCGAAAGCCTTGCGGAAGGAAACCTGAATATATCTATAGATAATGGCTTAAACAGAAAGGATGAGATTGGACATCTTATAACAGGCTTAAATACGGCAATCACAGGTATAAAGGGTATGATTTCCGAGATATCCTCCAGTGCTTCAGAGATTGGAGCTTCCAGTGAGGAGCTGTCTGCCACGATAGAAGAAATATCATCCACAATGGATAATATAAATAATTCTGCTTCCAAAATATCCAGAGAAAACGAGGAGCTTCACCGGTCAATCAATAGTGCCAACGATTCATCTGAAAAGGTAAACCAAATCGTAGAGGAATTCTCAACAATGTCAGGTACTCTGCACAAGGATTCGGAAGCAGTAGAAGCCCGGGCAGATGAATTCAAGTCAAAGAGTGAGGATTCAGCCAAGACCGCTGTATCAATTTATGGCGAAAAGCAGGAAAAAATCCTGAGAGCCATAGAAGAGGGCAAAGTAGTAAATAAAATTACTGCCATGACGGAAGTAATTGCAGCTATTGCCTCCCAGACAAACCTTCTTGCATTAAATGCAGCCATTGAAGCAGCACGAGCAGGTGAAGACGGAAAGGGTTTTGCCGTTGTAGCAGAGGAAGTCCGAAAGCTTGCGGAACAGAGCACCAGTACAGCCGCCGGTATACAAAATACGGTACAGCAGGTTTATAGTGCCTTTGATAACCTTTCGAGAAATACTAAGGAGATTCTGTCATTTATTGAAACCAGAGTGAATCCCGATTATAAGTTATTTATAGATATGAGTACAAAGTATGATTCCGATGCCCAGGAAATCAAGGAAGTGGCACAAAACATCGACCATTCTGCAAAGCAGTTGGAGTATGCGCTGAATGAAATCAATTCCTCCATGAGTAATGTGTCCATAACGGCTAAAGAATCCACTGCAGTCTCCAGGGATATATTAAGCAGCATAAACGAAACCGCAGCAGCCATCTATGAAATTACCAATGCTGCGCAAAGTCAGGCCTCCCTGGCTGAAAGGCTGCAAAAACTGGTTGAAAGGTTTAAAATATAATTGTAATATTAAGCCATGTGAAGTACTTTAACTATTTCACATGGCTTTTAAATATTGGGAAAATTACTCATCGACTAAAGGGTTCCACATGAGTATTTGGAGGTAATCTTGATGATAAATTCATTTCTTCTGATTGGACAATCCAACATGGCTGGCAGAGGTTCTTTAGGAGAAGTAGAACCAATTGAAAACAAGGATATTCTTATGTTTCGTTCCAACACATGGATAACCGCAAAGGAACCTTTGCATACGGATAAGCCGGAACTGGCAGGTGTAGGCCTTGGAATGAGCTTTGCGGAAACGCTGCAAAAAAAATACGGCAAGAAAATAGGCCTCATCCCCTGTGCCTTCGGCGGAACTTCTCTTGATGAATGGAAAAAGGATGGCGCCCTTTACTCGAATGCAGTTAGTGCGGCTCTTGAGGCGCAAAAGAACAGCTGCCTCAAGGGTATTTTATGGCATCAGGGTGAAAACGATGCGGATATGCTGGAAACGGCAGAAAGTTATAAAGATAGATTTTTAACTTTTATCGACCCTCTTTTTAAGGATTTGGGGGTATCAAATATGCCTGTAGTTCTCGGCGAATTGGGGGAATACCTTGTAAGTTTCGGTGGATGTACCTATTCGCATATCGTGAATGCTCAATTATCGCAGCTTGCCCGTCAGGAAAAATATCTGGAACTGGTTTCAGTAAAGGGTCTGACAGACAGAGGCGACTTCCTGCACTTTAACTCTGAATCTCTGCGGGAGTTTGGCAGGCGTTATGCCGAAGCCTGGGAGCTTTGCAGCAAAAATCTCGGGATTTGCCTGGAATAATACAAGCAATAACCCCTGTCTAGGCCAGTGTACATGCTTTATTGAGCATCCTGAACATATCCATGAGTTTAA
>JAUZPH010000623.1 GCA_030706065.1 Bacillota bacterium
ACCCTTAAGTGCCAATACAGTTGTAATTGCTGCCGTTAAAGTTGTCTTACCGTGGTCTACGTGACCAATTGTTCCAATGTTAACATGGGGTTTATTTCTGTTAAATTTTGCCTTTGCCATTTGGTTTCTTCCTCCTTAAATTTATCTATAATTACAAATAAACTTTGCCAGGCGTGTTGTATGTATAAAATGGAGCCCATAACCGGGATTGAACCGGTGACCTCTACCTTACCAAGGTAACGCTCTACCTACTGAGCTATATGGGCAGTCTATCTGGAGCGGGTGAAGGGAATCGAACCCTCGTAGCTAGCTTGGGAAGCTAGAACTCTACCATTGAGTTACACCCGCGAAACAGCCTTAAGGCATATAACAATTAATGATTTTACTACTGTTTATGTTTTTTGTCAACAGAAAATTTATCTGTTACTTAAACATTTTTCAAGCTTCCTTTTTACCCTCTGGAGCGCATTATCAATGGATTTGGCGTGCCTGTCCAAGTCGCAGGCAATCTCCTGGTATGATTTACCGTCCAAGTAGGACATCAGTACCTCCATCTCAAGATCCGAAAGCACCTCGCCAATTTCCGATTCGATATGATTCATTTCCTCCTTGCTGATGATGAGTTCCTCAGGATCGGAAACCTTCAGGCTCGACAGTATATCCAGAAGCGTCCTGTCCGATTCCTCATCATATATCGGCTTGTTTAATGAAACATATGTATTCAGCGGTATATGTTTTTGCCGTGTTGCTGTTTTTATTGCAGTTATTATCTGCCTTGTGACACACAACTCCGCAAAAGCCTTGAAAGAAGATAACTTGTCCGCCTTAAAGTCTCTTATAGCTTTATAAAGGCCTATCATACCTTCCTGATATATATCTTCCTTGTCGGCTCCTATCAAAAAGTAAGACTTGGCTTTGGCTTTCACAAAGTTCTGATACTTGCTTATCAGATATTCCTGAGCCCTGACATCACCTTTTTTCGCCTCTATAACTATCTCCTCGTCAAGTTTATCTTCAAAGTTTGTAAACGTTTTTAAGCACCTTCCCCGCGAATCCACAAGTCTCCCCCCCCAACAAATCATCCGTCACACCATTGATTATACCGTAGCAGAAAGCCATAAGTCAAGCAATTTCAACGACTTCTGCGAATTTTCTCATGTTTTTCCAACACGTTTTTTCTATTCTCTCTTCCAGTAAATTTCTGCCTTCAACAAACTTTTTCTCAGCCTTTTTTGAATTGTTCTGTGGATGTCCTCCATCTCATTGTGGAATTCTATGGAGGACATCCTTGTTGTACCCCTTTGAAAAGTCGGACGCTGTTCCATTGCATCGGAAGTTGCTGCCGAGACTTCGACCTTCTCTGCCCCGTTTTACTGTCGATTTTTCATAACTTCATACATCAGTATTCCAGCGGCTACCGATGCATTTAAAGAATTGACCTTTCCTCTCATCGGAATCTTGATCAGGTTATCACATTTTTCTCTAGTTAGTCTTGAAATTCCTCTTCCCTCACTGCCTATTACAAGAGCTACTGCTCCCTTGAGACCAGCCTTATAACTGTATTCCCTTGCATCCATATCAGCACCGTAAATCCATACCCCATTTTTCTTCAAGGTATCGATTGCACTGTTAATATTAGTAACTTTTGCAATCTTCACGTATTCCACTGCACCTGCACTTGATTTGTAAACCGCTGCAGTAACCCCGACATTTCTTCTCTTAGGTATGATTATTCCATGTGCACCGCACACTTCTGCGGTCCTTATTATTGATCCCAAATTATGAGGATCCTCTATTTCATCCAAAATGATAATAAAGGGGTCCTCGCCTTTTTCTCCGGCAGACTTAAGAATATCTTCCAATTCGCAGTAACTGTAGGGAGTTGTTATTGCAATTACTCCTTGATGGCTGCCGGTTGTTGACATGCCATCCAGCTTTCTTCTGTCAACTTCCTTTATTACTATGCCTTTTTCTTTTGCAAGTGCCAGAATTACATTCACCGCTCCTTCCAGGTCTCCCTTTGCCAGAAGTATCTGTTCAATTGTTCTTTCGCTCCTCAATGCCTCAATGACGGCATTTCTTCCCTCTATCAAATCTTCCCTTATCTCAGCCTTATTGTCTTCCGCCCCTCTGTTTTCTGCAGGCTCTTGCCTTGGCCTTATATCGGTATTAGCCGTTCTGATGTTTCTATCCCTTATATCCTTTATGCCTCTTCCGCCTCTGGCATCTCTGGCATCCCTTGAATCTCTGCTGTCCCTCGTATCTCTTCTGCCTCTTGCGTCGCCGCTGCCCCTATTGTCTTCCTTTCTGCCGAAACTCCTGTTCTGTCTCATTCAATCCACTCCTTAATCACTATTTTCACTTGTACAGATGCGGAGATTTATATTTTAATTATCACCTTGAAAAAATCGGTGAAGATTCGATATTTTCTCAGGCGAATACTAAAGGTTTAAATTTCCGTATCTTTAAATACATTTTTCATAATCAATTCAAGCCGGTCTACCTGGCCTGTTATGTAAAGATATCCTACTAATGCCTCCAAGCCCGTAGCAGCCCTATA
>JAUZPH010000624.1 GCA_030706065.1 Bacillota bacterium
ATGAGGAAAAAGCTATATGTAAGCAAGACAGTTGTTTCATTGATTATCTTTAATATAATCCAGGCTTCTGCGGCCATCGGAGTTTTATTGTACAACTATTTTCACGGCAGCAGAAGACTTGAGGATAACCTGAACAGCGAGCATCTGCTCCTGTTTCTCATTCTTCTTGCCATTTTCATAAACAGCTACTTTACTATAAAGGATGTAAACTCGTTGGCAGGAAATGATGAGGAAAATCATATTCTTAAAAACAGCCTCCACCAGGTTGAAAATCTTAATAATACATTAAGGGCGCAGAGGCACGATTTTATGAATCACCTACAGGTTGTCCATGGTCTTCTAGAGATGGATGAATTTGATGAGGCTAAGGGCTACATTGAAAAGTTGTTCCAGGATATACAGAAGGTAAATAACTTTCTGAAGACTGCCAACCCAGCGGTGAATGCCCTGCTCCAGGCTAAAATTGTTGATGCGGAGAAAAACAATATAGAGGTTGTTTTAAATATACGTTCCAGACTTCAGGATATCAAGATTCCCTCCTGGGAGCTCTGCAGAGTACTGGGAAATATTCTGGATAACGCCATCTATTCCCTAAAGGCTGCAGGTAAACCCGGTATTATTAAAGTGGAACTCTCAGAGGATTTAAAAAACTACGGCTTCAGAATAAGCAACAATGGACCGGAAATTGAGAAGGAAATCGTCGATAGAATCTTCAATGCCGGTTTCTCCACCAAGGGAGGCGATGGACAGGGAATGGGCCTCTTCATCTGCAGGGATATATTATCCAGATACGAAGGAAATATCAGGGCGAGCAGCACGAAGGAGTCCACCGAATTTTCCGGATGGTTCGCCAAATAGGGAATATGTATCAGAAAACATACTAAACGACATTTGGAACAGCATTTTGTACTTTTCAGAAGGTATGTCTTTCAATGATATAAATGAAAGAGTAGACTATATATATAAATACAAGAATATTTGGAGGTGAGAAAGTGGATCTTATGAATATTATTTCCCAACTGACGGTGCTTTCAATTATCTGTCTCATTTTAGGACTGATATTCATGACTCTTGAGGCCTTTCATCCGGGTTTTGGTGCCTTTGGTATAACGGGAGCAATACTTCTCATTCTAGGAGTAGTCCTTACAGCCCATTCCATAACCCAGGCCTTTTTGATGATTATGATAATTCTTGCAATACTGGCAGTTATATTCGGCCTTTTTCTCCGTCTGGCATCCAAGGGTAAGCTGAATAAGTCGCTGGTACTCAACCACAGCCAGAACAGGGAGACAGGTTATATTGGGACTGAGGATTTGAATTATCTGCTTGGCAAGGAAGGCATAACAACAACTGTTCTAAGGCCTTCCGGCACTGGGGATTTTGCCGGTGTCAAGCTGGATGTGGTATCGGACAGCGAATTTATATCTCCAGGTACCAAGGTTAAGATCATCAAGGTGGAAGGCAGACGTATAGTTGTCAAAGCTATAAAATAAATAGTTAGGAGAGATTTTTATGACAGGTTTAACATTCTATCTTATTCTTTTAGGTATTGTAGTGACACTGCTTGCTATCTTCTTCAGCTTTGTACCGGTAGGGCTTTGGATCTCTGCCTTGGCTGCAGATGTTAAAATCACCATCGGAACACTTATAGGAATGAGGCTCCGAAGAGTACAGCCAAGCAAAATTGTAATACCTCTTATCAAGGCCCACAAAGCCGGTCTAGGTATTTCTGTAAATGAGCTGGAGGCACACTATCTTGCCGGCGGAAATGTAAACGAGGTAGTAAATGCGCTGATCGCAGCCCATAGAGCAGATATGAATTTGCCCTTCGAGAGAGCTGCAGCCATTGACCTTGCTGGAAGAGACGTGCTTCAGGCAGTAAAGATGAGCGTTACCCCGAAGGTTATTGAGACACCTTCCGTTTCTGCAGTATCCCATGACGGTATAGAACTTCTGGTAAAAGCCAGGGTTACAGTAAGAGCCAATCTTGACAGGCTCATCGGCGGTGCCGGTGAAGCAACGGTACTTGCCAGGGTCGGTGAAGGGGTAGTTACCACCGTAGGAAGCTCCGCCTCCCACAAGGAAGTTCTTGAGAATCCGGATAAGATTTCAAGGACTGTACTGGAAAAAGGGCTTGATGCAGGAACAGCCTTTGAAATATTGTCAATAGATATCGCCGACGTGGATGTAGGAAGAAATATCGGTGCCCACCTCCAGACCCTTCAGGCTGAAGCAGATAAGAATATCGCACAGGCCAAGGCGGAGGAAAGAAGGGCCATGGCTGTTGCAAAAGAACAGGAAATGAGAGCTGCGGTAGTGGAAGCCGAAGCAGAGGTTCCAAGGGCAATGGCACAGGCACTGAGAGAGGGCAAATTAGGAGTAATGGACTACTATGACATGCAGAATATAATCTCTGACACAAAGATGAGGGAGTATATTTCAAATTCCAACAACCAGAAGCCAATAAAAAAACCTCTGGCAGATCAGAACAATAACGGCTAGAGCTTTGGAGATGATTTTATGAAGGCTAATAAAGAAAATTTCGATAACCAATTTCA
>JAUZPH010000625.1 GCA_030706065.1 Bacillota bacterium
AATACTTGGGAGAACAAAGGTTATTGAAGGTATACGATATATTAACTATTCCTGTTCGGGAATTGAATTTGAATTTACAGGTACAAGTGCCAGCGTTGTTTTAGTGTCAGACAGGTCCAAATGGGATGAGATATTTAAAGCTTGGGCAGCAGTTTTTATAGATGATGAGGCTGTATCAAGCAGGCGTTTTCCGCTGGGAAAAGATGAGGCCATTTATAAGCTGTTTGAGAGCAGCACTCCCCGTAGGGTTAAAGTAAGATTGATGAAAATGTCGGAAGCAGCCTTTGCAAAGGCGGGCATCAAGGAAATAATCATTGAAGACGGAAGAGAAGTAATACCTACAAGCCCTAAAAAGCGCCGAATAGAGTTCATCGGAGATTCAATAACCTGCGGATACGGCATAGAAGGTACCTGGAATAAGGATGTTTTTAATACAGCTCAGGAAAATCCCTGGGAGGCATATGCTGCCAAAACCGCCAGTTATTTTGATGCTGATTTTAATCTGGTTTCATGGAGCGGAATTGGAGTAATTTCGGCATGGACAGACCAAGATGAACCTAATACCCGGGAATGGCTTATGCCCGATCTTTACAAATATAAAGACGGCGGCATGGACAGGGCTATGGGAAAAACAGAATATGAGGTTTGGGATAACCATAAGTTCGAACCACATCTTATTGTCATCAACCTGGGAACAAACGATTCAAGTTATACAAAGGGAATTAGCGAAAGGGTGGATTATTTTACCGAGAGCTATTACAAGCTGCTGCAGCAGGTCAGAGGGTGCAATCCTGACGCAGAGATAATCTGTACCCTGGGTGCCATGGGCCATGATTTATGCCCTGCGGTTGAAAGGTCGGTTCAGCGATTTAAAGAGTCAACAGCCGATAAGAAAATACATATAATGTTCTTTGATGTACAATCGGAAAGCGACGGTATAGGTTCCGACTGGCATCCCAGTTTAAATACACAGGAAAAAATGTCAAAGAGGTTAATTGACAAGGTGAAAGAAGTTATGGGATGGTAACTCTCAAAGTATAAACAGTAAAAGGCAGCAGCTCATAATATTGTTATTGGAAAATAGCTGGGCCACTGTGAGATTTTTACCCCATCCAGGCTCATGGTACATGCTGTTTGGTGCGGTCAATATATTTGCTAAAGCCTGACTAGGGCTCTGTTCCAAAATAATGATAGATGGATTTATTGGACAGGCTTATATCCAGACGCATGCCGTTTCTGGCATGGAACTTACATTCCTCAGGTCGCAAACCCTGAGCCATGCACTGCTGAAGGCCACAACCAAAAGCATTTCCATAACGCCGAAGCCCGAGTTACAAGCCTTCCTCAAGCAGTTCCACTTTAGCCATGTTATATAGTTGTTGAGGTATTTTGTGGCGACACCGTTAAAGTCCACCAGAAATCCTTTGAGTTCTCTTCCAAAGGACTTGGCCTTTTGATTATGGTAGGTTTCTTCTATTACCTGGTTTGAAAATGCAAGCTTATATAACTTAAGGTCAAGGTTCCTTGCAACGGTTAAATAGCCGGCATTATTGTTTGTGCAGATAGTGGAACCTGTCTTTACCCTGTCCTTGAGAAGAGCAATGAGTTCCTGAATACCGGGCCTTTTTATTCCGGTAACCTGAGAAAATATGCCCTCTCTCCTGTCCAGACAGCAGATCACCCTTATCCTGTTTACTGTATAGGTTTCCGACAGCTTAACCCCCCGTTTCCTCGGCGGCCTTCCCATAGAGAATTCCTCATTCCTTGAATGATTCCCTTTGAAGCTTTCCGGAAGCGCTGTCTCGTCAATTTCCACGACTCCTGAGAGATTGTCTTTCATTTCCGTCTTTAGAGCATTTAATATTTTGTGCCTCCAGTAGAAGGAGGTTTTTATGTTTATGGCCACTACGGCGGCGGACTCTCGTATAGACATGCCTTTGGCCATGCACTCTATGTAAAGGAGCCACTGCTGTACTGTTTTTTTACTACATCTTAAAGGAGATTTTGAGGGTATAACAAAGCTCCTTCTGCAGTCTTTACACCTGTGGCGTTGCTTCCCAAGCCTATTTCTGCCGAACTTGACAATTGAGGAACTGCCACATTTTGGACAGGCCAAAACCTCAGCATGACTGCTATCATGCTGCTTTCCTTCTGGTATTGCTGATTCCGGAGATAATAAGACATTCTCCAAATATTTTATCTGTGAGGGCTTTAAATCCTTTATGGATTCAAAGATTTCATCGTTTTTTTTCGTTTCATCCGACATATGTGTCACCTCCAATTATATAGATATTCTTTACAGAGAATCAGTTTTTGAGCTAAATAAACCTGTTCCCATAAACTCTATATTTAGATTATTCACACATTAGGCCTGTCTAAATCAGTGTATATCACTAATTTACAACATAGCTATAGTCCGCCTTATGGATATATTCGCTTAAGCCATGTATTTTTCTTGAGTATGTAGAGAAGGTTACGTTACATGAGGAAAAAGCCTTTCCGAGTTATTATCGGAGGGCTTTTTTATTTGT
>JAUZPH010000626.1 GCA_030706065.1 Bacillota bacterium
TGCGCCTGTCAGTTTAAGTGCATTTATAAAGCAGTTGGAGAATTAGAAAAGATTATTAACAAGAGCATTATCCTCACCATGGGATGATGCTCTCTTTATCCGAATTATAAAATTGGAGGGGACTATATAAAAACCATGCCAGTGCCATACAGTTTTTTGCACTGCCCCAAAGAAACCTGGTCAGATAATCTTCTTTTCAAAGCAAACTGCCTCTGGCCTGTCTACATATCTGCCATAGTTGGGAATCCGGTAAAAGCCGCTTTTTTCATAGAACGACACTGCTCTTTTATTGATGAGCCGGGTTTCAAGCCTGAGGGCAGAATAGCCCAGCTTTTGAGCCTGCTTCTCCAGGTAGTTCAAGATTTCACTTCCTATGCCAATCCCCTTATCCCTGGCGTACATCCTTTTAACCTCGGCAATATCATCGTTTATCGGCCGTATTGCACCGCAGCCTATGGCTTTACCATCGTCATCATATGCTGCAACAAATAAAGACCGCGGAACACAAACATCCTCCGGGTTAAAGGACCCCTTTCCGCTGCTGCCTGTTAGGGATTCCAAACTTTCAGACAGTTCTTCCATCAGATTAACTGCATCCTGCGAATCCGGTCTCACCTCTATAATTCTCATGATTGTGTCCTCCATTCAGGTGAAATCAATAGTGTGCGCTGTGCTGAATTTTTAATAAATCAAAATAGCCTTTCCACTTTCCGCTGCCCTTCTGTAAAAGTCCTTCTGTCTTGTAAAGAAATCTGCTATATACTGAAAATCATCTACCCTCTTAAACTGAGGATATTTATTTATTTTAAGAATCTTGTCCCAGTCTGCCCTTTTGTACAAATCCTCGGCAGTTATGTCTTTAATATTATCATAGGCCTTCTTAACCTCTGAAGGAGTAAGGAACTCCAGAGTCCTGGTACCTGCCATCAACTCCCTGATGCATATTCCACCAAGCACTTTATCTATCAAAAGCCTGTCGTCTTCCCAACCAGGTGCAAAAGTAAGATGATGAACTGTATACCAATCCTTTACAAGATCAATTTGCATGTACTCTTCCGATTCAACAATTGTTCCACCTTCGCTGTCCGGCATAATAAATATTTCACTGGCTTGAATTTTACCTTCATCCCAACCCTTAACCAGTTCCTCCTCAACCATTAAATAATTCCAGGTCATTAACATAAGGTCTGCTCCTTTCCTCTTTTACTGAACATATTTGCTGTCTTATAAATGAACTTAATGAGAGGATAAAATCATTTTCCCTGACATATAGCCGCCCCACCATTTGGCTTTTATTCAGTTTCAAGCTGCAATTGCACCTAAATTTAATTATACATAAAATGGATAAGCGCGTAAATTGAAACGTATTTTGATTTTCAACAATGTTTTTTAATACAGCCTGAAGTTAGCAGCAGGGCTATTATTGTTTTTCGAAGTATGTTACTCATATGAGCAGCAATTAAAACACCTTTAAGAGATTGTACACCTCTATATTGTGCAACAAATCCTGCTTCACCTCCATTAAGGGAGAAATTAAAGTTTTCCCAGTATTTTAAAATTACTTCATCAAAATTTGTAACTGAACTATCGGCAAGTTTTCTTTCTCTAAATCCTTCATCTATTAAAATAGATAATCCGAAATAATTCGATGTACCTACAACCGTTTGAATAGCACGTTTATAAGGGCTTGATTTAACCTTGGTTATGTTTTCGTGTGATAGCAATTCTGTTACTTTCCGGGCGTCCTTTATCCCTTTTTCAGGTGGTGGCCTGTTCAATTCGTCAGTCAAATTCACCTTTCTCGGGAATGTATTCACCGGTAACTTCAATAATATTTCCATCAGGATCTGTTAATTGAAAGTAATAATATGGCCTTATATTACAAACATATTTGATTTTTGTTAGATTATCAGTAATCTCTAAGAGCTTAACACGCTCATACTCTTTTCGCAAATTCTCATCCCAAAAGTTTAACACAAACTTACGAGTATTTGGAGCAGCAGCAATTGATTCCAAGTCATCAAAGTATTCCGAATACTGACCCTTATGTATAACCAAATCAGGATTTTTCGAGTCAAAATGGCCATTCATAAGAGCTATACATTTCCCCTCATAATCAAACATTGCAAACCTATCCATATTTTTTCTGGTTACAGGGATCTGAAGTAAATTTTCATAAAACTTAATTGATATATTAAAATCATTTACAATTAAATAAATTGAACCTAAATGCATTTTATCTCTCCTACTATATATAGATGCGGAAATTTAAACCTTAAAGTATTCGCCTGAGAAAATATCGAATCTTCAACGATTTTTCGAAGGCGATAGATTAAGATATAAATTTTCGCAGCTATAAATAATCATTACCTAAACATCTTGATAAATTCCTATTTATGTCGTTCCACAAATTTACTTATATTTGTTATTATAACATATCTGTTAATATAACATTACTTGTAATATAGTTTTTTCATATGCAAAAATAGCCTTAGCCAAGTAATATCAATGGTTAA
>JAUZPH010000627.1 GCA_030706065.1 Bacillota bacterium
CGTATATCAAAGGACCTAAATATGGATACATCCTTTGACAAGCTTCATTAGCCACTTTAGAAGAAACTTTATATCCCGGATAAGTTAAAATACTATTTTCCGCATCTATATACCACTTGCTGTGACAGAGCGTTATTCAGGTATTAACACATATATCTACCCCACATACCAGCATGTACAACAAATTCTCAAGTAACTGCTGCATAATAAGGATAAGCATTAATTCTGCAATTGTACTTTTATTTTTTCATAAAAAAGGAGCTGCACAAATTACTTAGTGCGACAGCTCCTTTTAACTCGTTTATTCTATTGAATCTCCACACAATTTGCCAATTCCAGCGCCCTTTTATTTATATCATAAAAGCTCTTCTTTCCATGGTCCCACAGCACCTTCAGCAGGTCCTCAGCACTTACAACTCCGGTTTCCACCAGAAGAAAACCTAATAGAACCATATTGGCGGCAGTTCTGCTTCCAAGTTCCTCCGCCCTGGCTTGTGCTGCTACCTTTATAATTCTGATATCCTTTCTGACAGGCTCCCTGTCCACCATATCCGAATCCATGATCAGTATTCCGCCGGGTTTGATTGAGCCCTCAAACTTATCAAGAGATGGCCTGTTCATAACCACAAGCACATCCGGTTCGGTGACCACCGGTGAACCAACCTCTTCATCAGATACAATAACGGAACAATTGGCTGTTCCTCCCCTCATTTCAGGTCCATAAGACGGCAGCCAGGATACATTTTTTCCCTCTTCCATTCCGGTGTATGCGAGGAACTTGCCCATGGATAGGATTCCTTGTCCTCCAAAGCCTGCAAATAAAATTTCCGTAGTTGCCATTATTTCACCTCCACAGTTTTATCCGCCAAAGTAGAATCCTTTTTTACCCCAAGCGGATAATATGGAATCATATTATCTCTCAGCCATGTCAGGGATTCTATTGGCGACAGCCCCCAGTTTGTAGGGCATATGGAAAGCAGTTCAACCATGGAGAATCCTCTCCCGTTTATAGCATTCTCAAAGGCTTTTTTTATAGCCTTTTTTGCCTTTATTACGTTAGGCACACTGTCCACGGATACTCTCTCCACATAGCAGGCCCCGTCCAGTGTAGCTATCATTTCGGAAACTCTGATAGGATAACCCTGTGTTTTAACATCCCTTCCATAAGGAGAGGTCTCAGTAATCTGTCCCGGAAGAGTTGTTGGCGCCATCTGGCCCCCGGTCATTCCATATATGCAGTTGTTGACGAAAATACTTACTATATTCTCCCCTCTGGTAGCTGCATGTACAATTTCTGCAGTTCCAATAGCCGCCAGGTCTCCATCACCTTGATAAGTAAATACCACCTTATCAGGCCGAGCCCTCTTTATACCGGTAGCTACCGCAGGAGCCCTTCCATGGGCGGCCTCGAACATATCACAGGCAAAATAGTCATAGGCAAGAACTGCGCATCCCACCGGAGCCACTCCTATGGTCTTGTCCAGAATATTCAATTCCTCAATGACCTCTCCTATGAGACGGTGAATGATTCCATGGGTACATCCCGGGCAATAATGAGTGGGGATGTCAACCAGGGCCTTTGTCGGTTCAAAAACTATACTCATTATTCATTCCTCCCCTGTACGCAGTCTTTATTCTTTTTCACTCCAATAATCTCTTCTACTTTGTTTAGAATTTCTTCGGGGTGCGGAACCATTCCCCCGGATCTGCCATAAAAACCTACCGGCTTTCTGCCGTTAACTGCAAGCCTCACATCCTCCACCATCTGCCCGCAGCTCATTTCTACGGATAAGTAGCCGTGTAGAGTCTTCTCTATTGTCATTTCAAACGCCTTATTGGGGAAGGGCCATACAGTTATCGGCCTTATGAGTCCTAAATTGATTCCCTTATCCTTAGCCTGTCTTATTACATTCCTGCAGATTCTCGCCGTTGTTCCGTAGGCCACAAGTATCAAATCGCAGACCTCGTCACAATTATAGGTCTCATATCTGACTTCTTTTTCTTTTATCAATCTGTATTTATTCTGGAGTTTCATATTGTGCTGCTCCAGCTGTTCCGGATCCAAAAATAGAGAATTTATAACATTGTGTTTTTTTCTTTCTCCTAATCCGGTGGCTGCCCAATCCTTTTCCGGCAGTTCCCTGGCCTGTCTCTCCTTGAACTGAACCGGTTCCATCATCTGTCCAAGCATACCGTCTCCCATTACCATGCATGGAGTACGATATATATCTGCCACATCAAAGGCTTCCTGGATGAGATCCACCATCTCCTGAATGGAGGCAGGTACAAATACCGGCAGGTTATAATCTCCATGGCCGCCGCCCTTCGTAGCCTGAAAGTAGTCCGATTGGGCAGGCTGTATACCTCCAAGGCCCGGGCCTCCTCTGACTATATTTATAATTACACAGGGCAGCTCTGCCCCTGCAATATAGGATATTCCTTCCGATTTCAAGCTTATTCCCGGACTGGAGGAGGATGTCATTACCCTCACGCCGGTGCCGGCAGCTCCATA
>JAUZPH010000628.1 GCA_030706065.1 Bacillota bacterium
ACAAAAAAGAAGGAAACTCCGGAGCCTGCCAAAACCAAGGTGTGTAAATTCTGCTTCAGCGAAATACATGTAGATGCAACCAGATGTCCGCACTGCACTTCAGAGGTTGAACTGTAAAGAGACATGAAAGAGACATGGGGACGATGTTTATGTCCCGTTTTATAGGGACGGAAAGATCGTCCCTTTGTCCTGATATCATAAGGCAGTATTTTGGTACGCTGAAGTAAGAAGCAGAACGAAATTCATAAAAAGCTTCGACTTCTAACTGAGTATATAAGAAAAGAGGACAGGACTGTGAAATACCAGTCAATGTCCTCTTTTTATATTATAACTTCTTTTGACTTTCCAATAGAGCGCTTACTTCATCAGGGTAAAGCTTTAAATACTTGTAGATATTCGGATCAAGCTTCAGTTTTTCGGCCATATCGTCCATAATGGCCCAGGTTTGTTCCAGGTTCATCATCCTTCTATAAGGCCTGTCCTCTGTAAGGGCGCAAAATATATCCGCAACTGTTAAAATGCGAGCACCCAAGCTTATTTTGTCAGAGCAAAGCCCATAGGGGTAGCCCTGACCATCTAAGGCTTCATGATGCTGCCCCACCCAGTTGGAAATCTCTTCGAAGCCTTCTATCTGCTGAAGAATTCTCTGGCTGTAATAGGGATGCTGCTTTATGATGGCATAGTCCTCTTCAGTAAGTTTATCCGGTTTATTGACAATTTCATTTGGAACGGCCAATTTGCCAAGGTCGTGCAGCAGACCTGCAAGGTAGAACAGCTTTAACTCTTCTTCATTGAACCCATGCTTTCGGGCCAAAAAGATTGCGGTGGCTGCTACATCCCTGGAGTGCCGCAGTGTAAAGGGGGATATTCCATCAACTATTCCCGAAAAAATCTCCGCAATGTTAATAAGGTCGTCGGAGGTCAGCATCCTTTTTCCGAAGAAATCAAATTCAGAAAGAAAGACCTTTTGATATTCATAATTTACAATATCCAGCCAAAAGCCTTCTGAAGCGGAAAGAGTTTTTACGATTTTTACCAAGGCCGGATCGAAGAAATCAGAGCTTTCCACATAGGAGAGGATATCCTGACGCTGTTTAAAAATATGTTTGTTTTTATCAATCATAACTTCTATTCTGTCTGAAATGTGAATAATCCGGCTTAACAGCGGAATCTGCTCACCCTTTAAACCACTGGGATTGCCGCCGCAGTACCTGTCGTGGTGATGGCGTATTGGAACAGCTATTTCAAGGAGAAAGGGAGAACCTTTCAGAATCTGGTAGCCTGCCTCCGGATGATGAAAAATGGCAGAGGTGTTATCGTCATGCATGATGCTGTGCTTTTCTTCCCAATTTGAAGCAGCACCGATATCATGGAGCAAGGATGCATAGATAAGCGTCTGGAGTTCCGGTTGTGACAGCTGAAGATGCTTGGCTATTGCCTTTGCAATTATAGTTGTTCTGCAGTGATGATTGGATATTCCGGTGTTTGTAAGCTCCAGTGCCATGGACATTGCTTTTATAAAGCTTATAGGATGAATCTTGAAATATAGATTCATATTAACATCTCCCGTTAAAAATGTTAGGATTACATTTAATGCAGTTTAACTAATTTAAAGATAGCACATTTTGCGACATTATACAACGAAGGTAGAATGCCGGATATTGGCTAATTGGTCAATTAAACAGATATACACAAAGGACAAGATCTATATGATAACTGCTATTCCCTTTGAGCTCAGCGGAAGAAGAATAGTAATCGAATTGATGAAAGGCACTACTAACAGCCTTATTGTTGGGACTGGTGAAGGAAATAGTGAAAACAGGTCGGAAATACATGTAATGATAGACAGCATGAATAATCTGGCTTTAAAGGATGCACTAACCGGAGTATACAGCAGGAGATACATAAATGAGAAGCTGCCGATAGATCTTGTAAGTGCGGCTTTATTGGAACAAAATCTGTCAATTATAATAGCTGATATCGATCACTTCAAAAAGGTGAATGATACCTTCAGCCACTTGACAGGAGATTGTGTTTTGAAAAAGTTTACTGAAGTGATTTCTGGATGTATTCAAAGAACCAGTGACTGGATTGCGAGATTCGGGGGAGAGGAATTTCTAATCTGCCTTCCAGGTGCCGGCGCAGGAAGAGCAGCGGAAATTGCAGAATTGAATATGAGGGGTAATAAGTAGAACTAAACAGGTTTTAGTTCCATTATTAAAGGGTCAAGTAATTGTACTTGACCCTTTAATAATGGTTTAAATTTCTGCATCTTTAGTAATATTATTGTCTGCCAATATTTCTTTAATAAACGTATAAATGATTGGAGAGGCTGCCATTGCATGGCATGTTTGTAATCTTGATAATGTAAGCATTTATTTGGAATTAAAGTAAATAAGTATATAATTTTGTGGAAAAATATGATATTATGAAAATAAAATAGTAATTATTAGAAGATAGTTTAAATTACATAGATGTGTGAGTTTATAACTTAATTTATCAACTCCGA
>JAUZPH010000629.1 GCA_030706065.1 Bacillota bacterium
CATCAACAATTAGTAATGGACATACCTCCCACTGAGTAAGATTCTGATGCTTCTCAACCTGAAGGATAACCAGTTTGCCGAAGGCCTTGTTCCAACAGAGGACAGTCCAGCCGGAGCCTTCAACGGCAACTGCTGCAGCACTGAACTGCTTCTTGAAGGTATCAAACCCGCCAAAGTCCTGATTAATCTGGTCAGCTATCATACCTGTGGGGTTTCCGCCACCGTTTGGCTTCATACTGCTCCAAAACATATTATGTAATATTACTCCTGCTCCCTGGAAAGCGTATTCCCTTTCCCAGTGTTTAATAAGAGCATAATCATTCTTGTCTCTTGCCTCGGCCAGCTTTGCCTCGGCATTATTTAAACCGTCTACGTAGGCCTTGTGGTGCATGTCATGATGAATTCTGACGGTCTGCTCGTCATAGTGGGGTTCTAATGCATTATATGCATAGGGCAGGTCAGGTAAAGTATGTGGCATAATATCACCTCGCAAAAATTTTTAATAAAGATTTCCACTAATGTATTATTCCAAAATTGTGATTAACTATTACAGGTATCTTAACTTTTGCTTATATTATGATTTATTAATTTACAAGAGTACATAAAAATGTAATCGGAGTTGGTATAATGAAAAATGGTGAACCGTCCCCATCACGTTCTCTTCTTTTTCCACAGCCTTGAGAGGCGGTCCTTGATTTTTGCTTCAAGGCCGTTTTCAGTAGGACTGTAGTAGATTTTGTCCTTGTGGGAATTGGGCAGATATTGCTGCTCAACAAAGCCGCCGTAAGCGTGGGGGTAAAGATAGCCTATACCGCGGCCTAATTTTGTAGCACCCATGTAATGGGCATCCATAAGGTTTGGAGGAATTCCGGAGTCTCTGTTCTGCTTTACATCTTCGAGGGCGGAATCAATTGCATTGACGGAGGCATTGGATTTAGGAGCGCACGCTACATAAATTGCGGCTTGTGACAGATTGATCCGGCACTCCGGCATACCTATCATATGGGCCGCGGTCATGGCACTGGCCGCTACTACAAGTGCCATAGGGTCCGAATTGCCGACATCCTCAGAAGCATGAACTACAATTCTTCTGGCAATAAAAATCGGGTCTTCTCCGGCGTCCAGCATTTTGGCGAGGTAGTATACCGTCGCATCGGGGTCGCTGCCTCTCATGGATTTTATAAAGGCGCTTATTGTATCATAGTGGTTATCTCCATTCTTGTCATAGAGGGTCATTTTTCTCTGAATGCATTCCTTTGCGTCTTCAGCGGTTATTGTTATCTTGCCCTCCACCCTCTTTGAGGTTCTGACAGCCATATCCAGAGCATTTAGTGCCTTTCTGATATCTCCGTTACTGTGAACGGCAAAATAATCAAAGACCTCGGGCTCAATATCTATGGATTCATGTGCAAAGCCTTTGGGGCTTTTCAAGGCATTCCGCAAGGCTTTTTTAACATCTTCGTCCGTTAGTGGACGCAGCTCAAATATCATGGAACGGGAAAGCAGAGCGTTGTTTACCTCAAAGTATGGATTTTCCGTAGTTGCTCCAATTAGGATTATTATTCCTTTTTCCACAGAGGGAAGCAGCGAGTCCTGCTGTGATTTGCTGAACCTGTGGACCTCATCAAGGAAAAGTATTGTCTTCCTATTGTAGAGCTTCAAGTTGTTTTCAGCATCCGTTACTATCTTTCTTACATCCGCCGTACCGGCAGTAACAGCACTTAATTCTATGAAATTTGCCTTCGTCTGATTTGCTATAATCCTTGCAAGTGTTGTTTTTCCGACACCCGGAGGGCCGTAAAGGATAGCGGAGGATATGTTATCCGTCATGATTGCCCTATACAGCATCTTGTCTTTTGCAAGGAGATGTTCCTGGCCTATGTATTCCTCCAGGGTTTCAGGGCGGACTCTCTCTGCCAGAGGCTTTGATATAATACTATGTTTTTGGTTGGCTATGTCAAATAAATCCATCATTTCACTTCCGTTTTTTTAATAGGCTTTATCTTAATATTATAACTATTGCTGCGGAAGTTTCCAATATGGTTTATCCCAAAAAGTAAATATGACTGGCATGATTCTATGCCAATCTTTTTGTTTTTAGGAGTAAAATGCTATAATGAATTATATGGTATGATAAAGTTACAGAGAAAGAAGGGAGAAGATTTTATGATTATTGCTTATGTTGGTACATATACAGGCGGCACTCTTGAGAGAAAAGAAGATATTATTCAGGTAGACAGGCCAGTTTGTATAAGGTTTGTTACAATCTGAATGTAAAATAGTGTTTGAATATGGCCCCGCTGATTGTATAATATATACAGATGCGGGGCCATATTAACTATTTATGTTCTCTGTCCATGACTATCAAATAATAAGCCGTACCAAACTCTTCATTGAACTGTTTCTCAAGTTCTCTGAGCTTTTCTTCCTGGGCCTTATCCAGCTCTGCATAGTTCAATTCACTTATGGATTGTAGAAATTCCTGATTCATTCTGCACACCTCC
>JAUZPH010000063.1 GCA_030706065.1 Bacillota bacterium
ATCCTCAAACACAGCAACCCACAAAGGGTATAACGGAGTTGAAATCGTACCTACGAAGGTAATGATGGATTTTATGTGTACTTATGTTGGTGGTGAACCAGGAGTTTCGGATGAAACTTCGGAATCTCGATGGGTAAAAAAGGACAAGGTGCTTGACATGATTACAGCTCCGGCTATCCGCAGGCGCTTTCAGGCATATCTGGATTTTGACGGACAGGTGCAGTATCTTGAATATGTAACAAAGCCGGAATTTGATCTGAAGGTTAGTAGAAAGATATGATTAAGGAGATTTAAATGAATAATATCGGAAAAAGAATAATGATTATAGGCTCACCGGGCAGCGGTAAGAGTACCTTTTCAAGAAAGCTAGCGGAAATTACACAGATTCCCCTCATACACCTGGATAAGGAGTATTGGAATTATGGCTGGGTGGAAACTCCAAAGGAGGAATGGGTGAAAAAACAGGAAATGTTAATAACAGGTAACGAATGGATTGCGGATGGCAACTATGGCGGTACTATGGATATGCGAATTGAAAGGGCAGACACCATCATTTCCTTTGAATTAGGTAGAGTAAGGTGCCTCATGAGCTATTTCAAACGGGTTATAACCAACCTGAACAGGATAAGGCCTGATATGCCGGAGGGATGTCCTGAGAAGCTTGATTTTCAGTTCGTGAAATATATTTGGCATTTTCCGAAGGCTTCCGGGAGAAGAAATCTTGAAAGACTCGAGAGAAATAAGGATAAACAAATAATAGTGTTTAAAAAGAGAAGTGAAGCAAATAAATTTATTAAGGAGCTTGATAAATAAAATGTACTTAAAAGATGATGATCTGGTTATAAGAGATGCTGCCACCGAGGATGTACAGCTTCTATGTGACTGGTGGGCTGATGGCAGGGTGATGGCCCATGCCGGGTTTCCCAAAGGAGTTTATACCGATGCAGCCAAATTGATGGACAAGATAAGAAATCAAAGTGATGCTGAAAGAAGATTGATAATTGAGATAGCCTCTGACAGGGTTGGAGAGATGGTATACAGGACAAAGGATGGTGTTTCTGAAGTAGGCATCAAAATATGTGATTTTTCCTTCCAGGAGAGAGGGTATGGGACGAGGGCCTTAAAGTTGCTGATAGGATATTTGTTCAATGAAATGAAGGTTCAAAAGGTCATTCTTGATACCAATCTCAATAACAAAAGGGCACAGCATGTTTATGAAAAGATAGGATTCAGAAAAACAGCGGTAAGAATTGATTCGTGGAAGGACCAGCTCGGTGTTCCACAGTCTTCCGTGGATTATGAGCTAATCAGAGAATTTTAGGAGTATAATTATGATTTATTATGAGGATGGCAGAATTAAAGTAAGGGATATATGTAGTGAGGATGTCATTAGCCTATTCATGTGCTGGATAGACAAGGAAGTAAACCGGTATGACCCAAGGCCAATACCAAGGACAAGCAAGGAACTGGCAGCCGAGTGTCTGGATTTTTGTAACAGATTTGATATAGAAGTTATCAATGAGAATATTGAGGAAATAAAATACAAGTACTTTATTATTACTGATAACGAAGGAAGCTTCATAGGCTTTGTTAACTTCTTTAGTATGGACAGGATTAAAAAGCAGGGTGAAATGGGAATAATCATTGGGGACAAGAGATGGTGGAACAAAGGCATTGCCTATACGGCAATAAAGCCGGCAATGGAGTATATCTTCGATGTGATGGGCTTTGAAAGAATATATATCGAGACCGGTGAATCCAACAAGCCTGCGTTGAGGTTGTTTGAGAAACTGGACTTTATAAAATGTGACGAGTATGTTGAGGATGATGGCTTCAAATTTGTAGTTATGGAGAAACTTAAAAATTCCTTTTATAGAAAGTAAAAATCTAATCACATTGAACTGTCCCATAAATCCTCCTCTTGGATATTTTGGGACAGCTCAATGTGAAGATTTTTATTACTTTCTATATAGCTTGAATATATGAATTTTGATAAACATCCTGGTTATATGTCCGGGAGATAAGTGGACAAGAAGATGAGGGGGAAAACTGGATGTGGAGTGAATTAAGTTACATATGGAAGGAAACCATTGAATTGGCCTGGGAATCCTATAGGAAAAACACCATTCCCATTGGCGCAGTGATAGTCAATGAACAGGGTGATATCCTATCAAGGGGACGAAACAGAATTTTTGATACAGAAAGCAGTAATCCGTTAGCAGGTACCTGTTTGGCACATGCGGAAATGACCGCAATGTTAAACCTAAAGGAAAAAGAGCATCCGGATATAAAGAAGTATACCTTGTACACTACCATGGAACCTTGTCCTATGTGCTTCGGAGCCATGGTGATGATGGGAATAAGAAATATAAGATATGCTGCAAGGGATGGCATTGCCGGCGCGGCGGAGTTAAATTACAGCCTGGAATATATACGGAATAAAAATATAATTATTAATAGAGAAGGCGGCGAATTGGAGGCATTTTTACTCTGTCTGCAGACTGCCTATGAGTATGGGAGAAAGCATCCGAGGATGGAGGAACTGCTGGACTCCTGGAGAGTCTATTGCAGTGAAGGGGTATTCCTGGCAAAGAGGCTATTTGATGCAGGATATTTTTTGGATGCCGTAAATCAGGACAGGTATCTGGGGGAGATATACGACGAGGTAATTGGCATGTATAATCTGCTGTAATGGAAGTTGTCTTGCATTACGGTACTGTGAATGGCATAACGAACAGTTTGTAACTCTTTTCATGAGATAACTCCGGTTTTGCTGATAACAGCGGAACATTTTTCTCCGGCTTGTGGGAATTGGTTATATAATTTCACTAATAAGCATAAGTTCATAGAAAAATAACATTAAGATACCCTTTAATATTGGTTGCTATAGCTTTGAGATGAAGTATGTAGATAGATGTGCGAGTTTATATTTTAATTTATCACCTGCGAAAAATCGGTGAAGATTCGATATTTTCTCCGGTGAATTTGTTAAGGTTTAAACTCACACATCTTTAGTGTCAGTATAAAGGCGTGTTTGGGAGGTGTTTTCTATGAAAAGGGTCATCGGAGTATTATTGCTGCTTGTAATGGTTCTGAGCGGATGTGCAAGGCAGGTGCAGGGGAGTTACCCGTCTGAATTGGCATGGAATGATTATAGTTACGTAGTATCGGCGCAGGAAGTTCCTGTTGATGAGCTTGGAGATCAGCTTGGAACAGTAAAAGCTCAGAGAAAGCCTGTACCCATAAAGAACGGAGATGCAAATTTTATCCCTGTGGGAAGTAAGCTTTTTGAGATTATTGGCGTCAACACAAAAGCTGCGGTGGCAGTTGAATGCGGCAGCAGGTTTTTTAGGGCTGTGAAGGCCTCTGAATTAAGATAGCATTCGTATGTTATTTCAGAATCAGTTGAAGCCTTACATAAACAGTATTTATAGAGAGATGATAAATATGGATATAAGAACAATATCGGAAGAAAACAGAGAGAAGATAAATGATTTTATTAAATTCCACTGGTTTACCACGGACATGGTCGTCAGAGGTGAACTAGTGGACATGAAAATACTGGACGGTTTTGCTGCATATGACCTTGACACCATCGTAGGATTAGTGACATACAGAATTGCAGGCGGCTGGTGCGAAATTATGTCCCTGGACAGTTTGAGGGAAAAGCAGGGAGTAGGAACTGCCCTGATAAACAAGGTGGCAGAAAAGGCGGCTGAAGCAAAATGCAGTAAAATAAAGCTCATCACAACAAATGATAATATAGACGCAATACGATTCTATCAAAGGCGTGGGTTTGATATGGCACGCCTGTACCATGACTCCCTGGAAACAGCGAGAAAGTTGAAACCATCTATTCCAATGCTCGGGAACTTTGATATACCTTTAAGGCATGAGATTGAATTTGATATGAAATTGTGATAACGGCTGCCAGTGAAGGAAGTGCAGGGCTTGTCTAACAAATCCAACTACCACATTTTAAAACAGAGCCTTAGTGCAGCTTGATAAAAATATTGACCTCATCAAACAGCATGTATCGTGGACTTAGCAGGGGGACTGTAGAAAATGTGTATTATAAATATACATTTTCTACAGTCCCTTTTTATGTTTGCGAAAAAGGTACCATATATAAATTGCAATTTAAATGGAGATACTGGTAGGTAGAAAATATTATTATGTATGTAGAAATTGAGGAGATAGTATGGATGGCAGAGAACAAGTGATAAATATGATAGATAAGAATTACAGTGAGACTGTACAATTAATTTATCAAAAAATTGACTTTTGGTCAAAGAATGTTGTGTTCTCGGACTTATGGTGGACGGGAGTAGTATTAACAATTGTGCCCTGGATTTTATGGTACATGTACAGAAGAAGGGAAAGCACCGACCGGCTTATATATGCTGGTTTGTTAACAATGGCAATATCTCTGGTTCTTGATATATCCGGTGACCAGCTGGGCATTTGGCATTACCGGTATAATGTTGTTCCCTTTCTTCCTACCTACTTTCCCTGGGACTTGACTTTGATGCCGGTAGGCATAATGACATTCCTGCAGATAAAACCGAAGGTAAACCCATGGGTGAAAGCAATTGCCTTTGGCTTGGCATCATCATATTTGGCTGAGCCTCTTTTTCACTGGCTGAAGGTATACCAGCCGGATCAGTGGAGGTATAGTTATTCAGTACCGATACAGATTGTAATATTCATGCTTGCCAGCTATATTAGCAAAAGAAACAGATTATCAGATTTGAGCTAGTGCTGAATACATAAGAGTCAGATAGACAGGCTCTTTTATGTTTTAAGATTTATGAAGGAAAATCATAAAAAGTGTTGAATAATAGAAGTATAACTAAATTCGTATGAATGGAGAAAGATCATGTCAGATGATTTTGATGTTATAGCGGAAATGTTTAAAAAGGTAAAAAGTGAAATGGAAAACATGCAGCCTGTAAATATTATGATTATTGGAAAGACAGGTGTAGGCAAAAGCACATTGATTAATAATGTATTCAGGGAAAGGCTGGCGGAAACAGGGATAGGCAGGCCTGTTACACAGCATTTGAGGAAGATAAGCAAGCAGGGGATTCCTATAAGTCTGTACGATACAAAGGGACTGGAACTGGATTCCGGCATACAGGAAGAGATAAAAAAGGAGATATTGAGTGAAATCGACAGAACTAACAGTGAATTCGGAAGGAATTCCAGGGCGGATAACCTAATCCATGTATGCTGGTATTGTATAAATTCCAACAGCAGGAGGATAGAGGACTTTGAAATCCAATGGATAAATGAAATAGCCGGCAGAATACCGGTAGTTCTGGTATTGACTCAAAGTTTTCAAAAGAAGGAGTCCGGTGAGTTTAAGAAGTATATCGAGAATTTAAACCTGAAGGTTAATTCGGTGGTAACCGTTTTGGCGGAGGCCTTTCAGATAGATGAGGATTATACGGTAAAGCCCTTTGGCCTGGAGCAGCTGGTGGAGATAACCTATGAGGTTCTTCCGGAAGGGGTAAAGAGGTCCTTTAATAATGCTCAAAAGGTAAGTATTGAGAAGAAGGTCAAGGAAGCCAGGCTGTGGTCAATATCATATATTGCCGGCGCCGGTGCCATAGGGGCAAGTCCTATACCCTTTGCAGATGCACCTTTTCTCGCAGCCACCCAGATTGGAATGATAGCACATATAACAACTATCTTTGGAGTATCCCTGGATAAGGCACTGCTGACGTCCATTATCTCATCCGTTGGAGGAGTCGCCGGTGCAACGATCACAGGAAGGACTTTGGTGGCCAACCTTCTGAAGTTCATACCGGGGGTGGGAACAATAACCGGAGGTGCCATCAGCGGATCCGTAGCCACTTTGCTTACAACGGCAATTGCGGCTGCATATATAAATGTTATGAAGTATGTACTGGAGAAAGAGCTTCAGGGAATTGAAGTCAGCAGTGTCGATATAGCGGAGAGAATGAAGGAAGAGTATAAGAACCAGATAACCTTGAAGCATAAATAAACAGATAATCCACAATACTGGCCTTCTGTAAGCCCGCATTGTGGATTGTTTTTGCCATAAAGGCAAATCGAATGCCTTATTTTATTACAGTGGACGCAGCAGGTTTAAGGGCTACCGGTCCGAGTATATGTCCGAAAACTCAATATGGATTCTCTCCACCTTGTTTTGTCCTGTAAGGGTATCTTCTGCAAGGGCCACCTTGGTTTCAGGAAGCTGAATTACCGGAAGTTCAATTATGAATTCACTGCCCTTTCCATATTCACTTTCAACCCGGATTGTCCCTTTATGCATTTCTACTAATGATTTTACAAGGGATAAGCCGATGCCACTGCCTTCATGATTTCTTGTAAGGGACCTATCCACCTGTCTGAACCTCTCAAAGATTATTTCCAACTGGTCTTTCGGGATTCCCTCACCGGTGTCCTTAACTGATATTGACAATCTATTCCCCAGGTCCTTGATTACGACCCAGATTTCCCCTCCCGGTTTGGTAAACTTTATGGAGTTGGAGAGGAGGTTTAAGATTATCCTCTCAATCTGATCGGGGTCGCAGGCCATAATCTTTTCTTCAGTATCCGTGTCGAAGCCAACAAAGATGCCCATTCCTTCCGTATATTCTGCAACGGAGAGGGTTATGTCCTCCACCAGACTAATTATATTATGGTTTTTCAAATGCAATTTGAAGGCTGCGGAACGGATTTTGGTAAGGTCAATCAAATTATTGACGAGTCTCAGCAGCCGGTAGCAGTTCTGCCTCATCACAGAGACATGCTTTTTTATATTCCTGCCAAGATTATCCTCGGGATCGTTCTTTAAAAAAAGCTCTATCAATTGTATGGCGCCAAAGATCACATTCAAAGGGGTTTTGAACTCATGGGATACATTGGTAAGGAATTCGCTTCTCAATCTGTCGTATTCCAGTTCGGATTTCAAATTCTGATTTTCAATGCTCTGCTCATTGAGCTTGTTTACCATAAGATTGAAGGCGTTCGTCAGCCCTTGGACCTCCTCCGGGCCTTCGGTATCGACATAGCTGACCACATTGTTTTGACTCATCTTGTAAATCTGATTTTCAAAGTTCTTTATGGGCAGAGTAGTATATCTTTTCAGTATCAGACCCGCAGCGAGAATGGAGATAAGGGCGAGGACAACTATACTCCCCGAACCGATATTCAAGGTGCCTTTGGTTTGTAAAAAGATATCCCGCTCGGCTATGATGGTCAGTTTCCCCTGATAACCGTTTAAAACCCCGTCAAGTGGCATGGAACATATTATTTCATTGTTAACAAAATCAGTAAAGGGTTCATTGCCATTTTTTTTATTCACTTTGACAAACTCGTCAATATTTTTACTGGTTGTATCACTATAAACAACTCTGTCTCCGAAGGTCATAAATAACTTTTGCCCAAGCAGCTTCTCAATCTCGCCTATATACTTGGCGGAGATACTTTTACCGATGATAAAGAGACCTGCCGGTTCCCCCTTGTAGTTGCTTTTTAAGATTTGACTTGCATAAAACAAATAAGGACTTCCATCATACATCAATATTCCTTTTGCATACATGGGAGGGCTGACATCATAGGGAGATTTCATTATTTCATATATACTTGAGATTTTTAAAAGCTGTGCTGCATCATTTTCCTTTAAGCCATACTCATCAATAACTTCATTGTTTGTATTTATTACAACAGAAAGGTCAACATCAAAGTTTTCGGGTATCCATCCGGAAAAGTTTTCCCCGAACCACTTCCGGTCTTTTTCCTCAATCTTTTCATAAGCATCATCCCAGATTGCATAGTCCCGGACAGTCATGCCGAGTTCCTTCAGCTTTTCCTGTATAATCATATTTGTTTGATTTCCCAAGACGTGTATATTCTGGTTCTCCAGTTTTGAAAGAGAATTTGAAATTATAAAATTGTTGAATATAAAGGAAGCTGCCAGAGGAACAAATCCAATTATCATCAAGGCAAACAGAATCCTGTTTTCAATGCTCTTAAGCAGGCTTAAATTATTTTTCATACTGTAATCCCCCTGATTATATTACCGAACTTTTATTATTGAATAATTCAATAAAGGTATCTGTGAGTGCCGGATCGAACTGAGAGCCGCTGTTTTTTCGGAGCTCAAGTATGGCAGCGTCAAGTGACAGACTTTCAGTATATGCCCTTCTAATGGTCATGGCGGAAAAGGCATCTGCAACCTGCATGATAAGGCCCTCAATTGGGGTTTCTTTTCCCTTGATGCCATATGGGTATCCGGTGCCGTCAAACCTTTCATGATGATAGCTGATTCCGTTCAACATTGCTTCCGGTAACTGCATGCTCTTCAGCATATCCAGCCCATCGTCAACATGGTCCCAAATGATGGAATATTCTTCCGGAGTCAGCACCCAGGGTTTTCTCAGTATTTCGATGGGGATATAGAGCTTCCCGATATCGTGGAGCAGTCCGGAAATATATATATCTTTGACACTTCTTTCCGGGAGCCCGTAAGCCGCTGCCAGCTCTGCAGCATATTGGGCAACATATTGGGAATGTATATAGGTGTAGGTATCCTTTTCTTCCAGGGCCTTAAGTAAACGTCTGCATTTCTCGGTGAGGTTCGTTTTGTTCAGCATACTGTTATAGGATAGCTTGTACTCACCGTATTTATTGGAATACATGTTGCTTTCTGACTGATTCAAGAGCTCTTGTATTGTCAGGCTTTTATTGGAGGTGGAAAGAGCCTGTCCAATAGTAAAGGAAATCCTCAGAGGAGGAAGGGTTGGTTTTACGTAAAAGATCTTGTTTCCTGCGCTCAGATATAACCTGTCAATGATTGTTCCGGGCTGGTTGGGCCTAAGGCCATATAAAAGGATAACAAACTGATCTCCAGCCAGTCTTGCAATTATACAATTAATACCCATCAATTCTTTCTTCAGTAAATCGGAAAATTCTATAAGGATTTTATTCCCGGCAATATGTCCATAAGTATCATTCAATTGTTTGAAATTGTCTATATCTATGAGCAGGACTGCGGCTTCGGGTGTTTTACCGAGCAGCTCCGTGCTCGTGTCCATAAAATGATTCAAATTTAACAGGCCGGTAAGGGAATCCGTTATGCTGAGCTTGTGATATCTGTCTCTTTCAAAGCTCAGTTTTCGGAAGAGATAAAAGATAGTGGAAAAGGCTGCAGAGACGTACAAAATCTGAAGTATATTGCCTGTGACAATATCGGTATCATCCTTCCCAAAGTAGGTTGAAAACATCTGTGCAAGTAGGAGGCCGGCAATATTGGGGGATACTGCGTCAGGTAATAAATATGAGAATATAAGGGGGAGATAGTAGGCGGTTCTCTCCACATATAAAATTTCTATATTGTAAAACTCCACAGGCAGGTAAAAGGAGATAAAGGCCAGTATTAAAAAGAAATATTTAAGCAGGAGGCGTCCATTCCAAAAGTTGGCGAGAAGCAGGAAACCTGTAAAAAGAACTGGGTATATCAGCAGCAGATTGGAATGTATCGCAGATGTCGTAAAGCTGGCTCCGGCAATAAGTATAATTCCGCAGAATGCGTATTTGCCAAAGTTCTTTGAAACGTGATTGTATAAGGCTGTCAACAGTTCCTTAAGAGATTTTTTTAGTATCATATGCCCACCACCCTACCATATATACATTTGTTTGACCTTTCACCTCAAAATCGGATTATATTTAAAGATCAATATTGCACAAATTTGTTTCAAGGCAATAATTGCTGCATATTAAATACTTATATGATAATATTATACAATAAATAATGTCGAAGTAAGATGAATAACCGCTATTTAAAAATATTATTAATGTAATTATCCTTATTGTTTAATTTAACATTTTGTGGATTATATTGTATAATAAGCTAGTATATGATAAAAAAGAAGCTATCTGTGAAAACCAGCAGATGGCTTCTTCATTTTCGGCTATTGTCAAGCCGATCTATGACCCTTGCAGCTATTTTGAATTTAGTATTCATCTGGTGGATATTCTGGAATTCATTATTCCCTGGAGCTCTCTTTGAATTTATATTTTGTGCCTCAACATCGGCATTTCTGTTAATCTTCATTATATCACTGCCTTTTTAAAAGCGGACATTCTATCGTCAATCATGGTTTAACAGGTGCGGGCAGCCTTCATGCAGTTTCGAAGGCATTGATACCGGTAATGCCTCTGAGCCGCTTGAAAGTACTACTGTCTGAAATCGCTAAAGGGCTCGAAAAAAGCCCCCAGGTTTTGAAATCCGCCGCCATCGGTTTTTACCGTTAATCATTCCTCTCAATGTCGTATACAATATAATTCAACACGTTCAGATATTTTCCTCCTGGGATTAACGGGATAATTGGTATGACAAAAGCCATATATTTAGCAGTTAATATTTTCAAATTGATATATATTATGTACAATTTTTAATAAGATTACATTATTTAAATTTATTAGGAATGAATATTGCAAAAATTTGGAGTATTTATTAAAATGTTACTATAAGGAGGGGATATTATGATTAAAGTTACAAGTGAAACCTGCATCTACAGATTTTCAAAGGATAATAAACCGGCTGCCTCGGTGGAAAGCGGCGAAACAGTCATTTTTGAAACCCTGGATTGTTTCGGAAATCAAATCCAAAGTAATGATGACAAGCTTGAGACCATGGACTGGAACAGAGTGAATCCGGCTACCGGTCCTGTATACGTTAACGGAGCCGAACCGGGTGATGTACTTAAGGTCACAATTCAAAGGATTACTTGCAGGAACAAGGGAGTCATTGCAACCGGAGAGAATTTTGGCGTATTGGGGGACAAGTTTAAGGGTCTTGTTTCAAGAGTAGTGCCCATCAAAGACGATATGGCGGTTTTTGATGAAAAACTGAGCCTGCCCTTGAACAGGATGATAGGAGTTATTGGTGTGGCACCGGAGGGAGAGGCTTTGAATACGGGAACTCCGGGACATCACGGCGGAAACATGGACAACACCAGGATCACTGAAAATGCAGTATTGTATTTGCCGGTAGCGGTACCGGGAGCACTGTTTGCCCTAGGGGATTTGCATGCAGTAATGGGTGACGGGGAGATAAGTGGCACAGGCCTTGAAGTTGCCGGTGAGGTACAGGTTCAATTGGAGGTTATAAAAGGCCTGAAATTGAACAATCCTGTACTGGAGAATGAAAATTTCTATGCAGCTATTGCATCGGCAGCCACTTTGGATGAAGCAGTCAGTGCCTCCGTAAGTGATATGTTTGATATTGCTGCAAGCAGAATTGAGTTGCCAGATACTGAAATTACAATGCTGTTCAGTCTGGCAGGACAGACTCAGATCTGCCAGGTGGTTGACCCTCTTAAAACCGCCAGGTTTGTCATTCCCAAGTGTGTGTTGGAAAAGTATAATTTCAAATTTGTATAGAATTGTGAAGAGGTGTATTTGATGAGTGAAAGTAATTTAAACACTGCAAACGCTAACATAGAGAACTTTGGATACAAGCAGGAGCTGAAGCGTTCCCTGACTATTTGGGATCTTATTATTTACGGACTCATATTTATGGTGCCAATCGCACCCTTTGGAATTTATGGATATATAGCAGACAGCTCAATGGGCATGGTTGCCCTGGCATATGCCATCGGTATGGTAGGGATGATCTTTACGGCCTTCAGCTATGCCAGAATGTCCGAGGACTTTCCTATAGCCGGTTCTGTTTATGCTTATGCCAGCAAAGGAGTTAGTTCCGGAGTAGGTTTTATGTCCGGCTGGGCTATACTTCTGGATTATGTTTTAGTTCCGGCTCTTTTGTATGTTGTAAGTGCTGCGGCGTTGAACGGGATGTTCCCGGATATCCCTGCAGTTGTCTGGGGCCTGTTATTTATCGTCATTAATACAGTTATCAATGTACGTGGAATTGAATTCACTGCAAAATTCAATAAGATCGTATTGGTGCTGGAGCTTATTGTTCTTGCCATATTCCTGGTTGCAGCTACAGCTGCGGTAATCAATGGAGTAAACAATTCACATTTTACCTTCAAGCCTTTCTTTGATTCCTCCAAATTCAGCCTTTCTCTCGTTATGGGTGCCGTATCGGTAGCGGTTCTCAGCTTCCTGGG
>JAUZPH010000630.1 GCA_030706065.1 Bacillota bacterium
GCTTTTCCGATGCAACGTCCTTCCTTACATATCTCAATGTAAAGGGGCTGGTTACCTTCTACGGGCCGTCTGTCATGGCAGGCTTTGCCCAGCTTAAGCATGCGGAGCCTGGGTATGCCGGGCATATCAGGGACATATTATATGGGGACAAGTTCCCTTACAGATATCCGAGATATGAGAAATGGGCCAATGGCTACAAGGACTGGAGAAATCCCGAACTCCTTGGCCAGTTCACGGAACTCCAGGAAGATGGTGATGGGCTGGTAATAATTCAGGGCAGAGGAGAAGTGGAAGGCACCCTGTGGGGAGGCTGCATTGAGGTTTTGGAGTTTTTGAAGGGGACGGGATTCTGGCCTGGCGAGGATTTCTGGAACGATAAGATACTCTTCTTTGAGACCTCGGAGGAAAAGCCGCTGCCCCAAAATGTTGGCTATATGCTGAGAAATTACGGAATGCAGGGAATATTTGATAAAGTAAAGGCAGTAATGTTTGGCCGGCCAAGGGATTACTCGGAAGAGGAGAAAAAGGAACTGTACAGCATTGTCAGCTCAATAGTCAAAGAGGAATTCAATGCCCCTGACCTGCCGATAATAATGAATGCCGAATATGGACATACTGACCCGAAGATAGTTCTTCCTATTGGAGGAAGGCTGAAGATAAATTTGGATGAAAAATATCTGGAGCTTTTGGAAAGCCCCTTTGAGTAACGAGTTTTACAAAGGAGGAGCATTATGATAAGACTTGAACCGCTACAAAGAGAAGACTTTCACAATATTATCGAATGGAACAAAGGGAGGACTTCCGATTTCCTGCTTCAGTGGGCCGGACCTTCGTATGAATATCCAATTACCGAGCAGCAGATTGAGGACTATTTTAATGAGACTAATGCCAATGAAGGCCGGGAAATGGCAATCTATAAGATTGTGCTTGAAGAGAACGGTAAAATGGTTGGAAGCTTTCAAATAAGGGAAGATGACAAGGACAGCAATACAGGAAGAGTAGGACGGTTCATCATTGATGAAGCCTTCAGGGGGAAGGGCATAGGTAAAGAAGCGCTAACCCAATTGATGCAGATAGGCTTTGAGAGCCTCCATTACGATATCATCAGCCTTGGGGTTTTCGATTTTAACAGCGCTGCCATAGCCTGCTACGAGACGGTGGGCTTTGAAAAGTACAAGCTGGTGGAAAAAGCAAGGGCAGCCAGTGACGGTTACTGGAATCTTTATGATATGAAGATAACAAGAGAGAAATGGAACCTGAAGAAGCAAAAATAACGATAAAAACAAAATACAGTACCGGGAATTCTGAATTCCCGATACTGTATTATTTTTAAGCTCTGGCTGCTAACCGTAGGTCATCTACCGTTACTCCCAATACAAGTGCTATTGTTTCGATAACATTAAATGAAGGGTTCCTTTTGTCACCTCTCTCCAGTTCCTCAAGATAACTTTTTGATACAGGAAAGTTTAAATTCATTGACAGTTTAGATACATCCAGAGAAGTAAGGCCTTTATTTAACCTCAGCTCTCTTATCTTGGAGCCATCCACCATATAATTACCCCCTTATATTAATAATTGTATTAAGAGGAAAAAAACAGTATGCATATGAATTATTAAAATAAGATTTTTGAAAAATATATAAATTCTGAAAATCTTATTTTAAATTAAATTATAGCATCCCAAGGCGGATATGTCGAATTGAAATACATCCCTTAAGGGGGAATTTGAACAAGCTTTGACACCCCAGAATAAAAAGAACGCGGAATAGCGGATAATTTGGTATGTTCTTAATAATTTTTTTTAAGTAATGCGCATATAAAAAATTTATTAAGAAATACTATAATTAAAGAAATAAATCCGCCTATCTAAAGATGTATGAGTTTAAATATTAAAAGTTCACCGATGGAATAAAGAATCTTCAACAATTTTCAAGGTGATAAATTAAAATATAAACGTATAGATCCATATTCTATAGAGAGAGGTGATATACAAATGAAAAAAATGATGAAAATAATGATGGCCCTTGCTTTGGTTGTTAGTATACATTCCATGCCTGTATTTGGATTAAATATAAAGGATAATAATGTTGATATTAAAGACACTTTCAGGATGTATATTATAAATCCGGTAAAAATATAGTCCGCGAGCCTTCCCAAAAAGGGCTCGCTTTTTTTTATGTTATCTCCGGTATATATTGATTATGGCTTTTATCGTAGCTGTATCCGATATCCTTCAGCCGGTTGTGCAGCAGGCATTCCTCAATATCCCAGTCATCGCAGAGGCTTTGCAGGGATGAATAGGCATCCCGTAATTTCATATTTACTATGCTTAACAGCATAAAAGGATCCATGGTTAAAACCGTATCTTTGTCCATGCTTTACAAGCCCTCCCGGTCTCTTATTTAAAAGTCAAGGTTTTCGTAAGTCTGTCCTGTCCCAATCTGGTATTGCTGAATATTGAGGTTGCATTATCTATATACC
>JAUZPH010000631.1 GCA_030706065.1 Bacillota bacterium
CCATCCAGAACTCTTTTCTTTGTATCTATCTTCTCAGTAAGCTTGAGTTCTTTACTTCCGTTAAGTTTTAAAATCAAGTCACTGGTTTTTTCCAAGGGAGTGATAGCTACATCTATATTACCCTTTTGATTCTTCTTTACTTTAAATTTACCAATATTATTTCCTGCATCATCATAAACAGTTATATCTTCATCACCATAAGTTAGATTGTCTATTATTTTTAATCTAAGAGTTGCCTCTTTGGATTTTTTTAATGCTTCTCTATTATCAAGAGTTTCAATATTAATATGAGGCTGTTCCAACAGCTCCATTTTATTTTCAGGAAGATAGTAAGAGAAGGAACTATTATTGTATATACCGTTGATGCATGCCCCAAACCTAATCTCACCTGCCTTTCTGAAGGAAATATCCGCTGAAAGTGTACTATCTTTAATTGAGAGAGGAAATGTATCCCTAATATCGCCGTAATCTATAATAACTTCTCCGGAAACTGAATCAACCGGAGTATTATCCATCTGCTTTAGATTGATTGTAAAAGATGATCCAATAATAAACTCCTGCGGAAGTTCATCGGTATAATAAAAAGGCGGGCTGTCTGTTATGTTAATATCCACACTTTTTACAGCAATGATATTATTGTTTCCATCATAGGCAGTTATAAAAATTGGATAAAGCCCCTGATCATTTTCCTGAAACCTGAATATAAATTTGTCGTCCTGCTTTACAAGAGGTTCTCTCTTACCATTTATTACCTTGTCCATATGCAGCCCCTGAATTTCATCCTCTACATCCAGGCTGCAACTTATATCCATAGGTATTCTGTGTGGTAACTGAAAACTGCCATCTTGTGTATTTATCTTAAGTCCGACCCTGCTCTTCATCTGTATTATAATCAAATTCTTTCCGTTATCTAAGGTCTGTATTTTAAGCGATCTGTCACCGCTGTTTTTTATTCCGAATATCTTGTATCTGTCACTGTACTTTTCTGCACTTATTTCCTTGCCATTCTCGCTCACCTCTACATTAGGCATTTTGTTATCTATGGAGGCAACCTTTATAACAACTTCCTCCACAAAGGAGCTGAAATTAATTTCTCTATTTCCAGGAGAAGCCACTGAATACCTGTCGAGGGTATAATACCCCTGAGCCTCGCCAATTATCCTGTTAAATATATCAAATAGCTCTGCCGGATTACTGCTGAAAAAAATGTTTCCCCCGGTTCTATAGGAAATTCTATTAAGCATCTCTTCATCCGCTAAAGAAGATAGCCCGATGGTATGTATTTCAACCTTTGAGTTATAAGCTCTTTCTATCAGGGAATTCAATTCATCTTCATGATCTTTTGTCAGACCGCCCTTAGGATCTTCTTTACCGTCGGAAAGTATGATTATCCTCTTTGTTCCCTCCACCTCATCAAGCTGATCAAGAGCCTCACTTAATCCATCCTTTAAATTGGTATGATTATCGCCATAATCAAGCCCTGACATAAAGTTTTTTAATGCCTGAGGCGTGGGTTTATCTTTCAATCTGCTGAAAGTTTGGATTTTATCTCCGAAGGCAATTATATTCATACTGCTTTCCGGGCCAAGGGTATCTACCAGCATGGAGGCAGCCACAGTAGCTAATCTACTTGGATCGGTAGTTTTCATGCTTCCCGAATTATCTACAAGGAGTATTATATTATCCTTGACTGTTTCCTTATAATTACTCCCCAGCAGCATCTTGTTTTGTGGACTTTCTGTGTGGAGTTCCCTAATAGAGAGTAAAATAGAAGATAAAATAAAGAGAAGTGAGAATGTAATTAATTTTATATTTTTACTCAAATTATCACTCCGTTACCCCCTTATTATTAATATTAATATATTTAAATAAATAGGGCTTAGAACATAAAACACTGTAATAATTCCAGTCATATCAAGATAAACAGTATTCGAAATTCGAATAAAAATAAAAAAACAGCTGGCGGAGGGGATCTGCCAACTGGTACAACGTATTTAATATATTTTAAAGGGGTTATCCTTTGTTGATTCTATGATAGTTTTTGATTATGTCATTTTCGTGTCAATAATAGATATTATTTGTTAACATAAAGTTACGATATTATTAAGAATAAAAAATCCAGCATTTAAGCTGGATTCTGAATTTCTAAAAGAGCTTATTCAGTTTAACCTTTCCATACTCCATGCAGATTGCAATATTCTCTGGCAAACAGTACTTCTTCCTCAACCTTGAAGTAGGCTTCAGGTTTTTCACCAGGTTTCAGGTACTTTCTGTATACTTTATCTGCGGTATGAATCTCTATCCACTCAATATAATGGGTTTCAAGCATCGGATGTTCTACAGATCCGACCTTAACCAACACTCCCCCTTCAACTTTTTCAATAACGGGTACATGTTTTTCAACAGCAGCCTCTGTAGTATTTTCATTCAATTTTTTCATTGGCTGACCGCAGCAGGTTAAAGTTCCGCC
>JAUZPH010000632.1 GCA_030706065.1 Bacillota bacterium
GAAAGGAAGGCCTGATAGAAGGTTTCCTGCAGCAATTCCTCAGCAATATGGTCATTCGCAGTCACGTACAACAGATACCTGTATATCTGCTCCGAATATGCCTTGTATAGTTTTTCAAAGCTTCTCAAACCTTCTCCCCCTTCACACCTCTTTTGCATACTATTAGTCTCTTTCACCACGATTTGGTTACAATATTTTACCATGCAACACTAATATTTTATCACAGCTATAAAAATTAATATTCATTGTACGGAGTCAAGGTAATATATTTCTGATGATTTCCGACATGATTTATGTTATAATAGCCGAGTATGTCAAAATAGAAGTAAAGGATGATAAACATTGATTAACGTTATAAATATAGGTTTAAGATATGGCGGGCGAAAGCTCTTCGAAGACGTAAATTTGAAATTCACTCCGGGCAACTGCTACGGAGTTATAGGTGCCAACGGCGCCGGAAAAAGTACCTTCCTGAAGATTCTTTCCGGAGAGATTGAACCTAATACCGGGGAAGTAAGCATTGCGTCGGGAGTAAGACTGTCCGTGCTGAAGCAGGACCATTTTCAGTATGATGAATTTAGAGTAATTGAAACTGTAGTGATGGGCAATGTTAGACTCTATGAGATAATGAAGGAAAAGGACGAGATATATGCCAAGGCCGACTTTACCGATGAAGACGGAATAAGAGCTTCCGAGCTTGAAGGTGAATTTGCAGAGCTAAACGGCTGGGAGGCTGAAGCAGAGGCTTCTTCACTGCTGCAGGGGCTGGGCATCGGTACAGACCTTCATGAAAAGCAGATGTCGGAGCTTTCCGGTATAGAGAAGGTTAAAGTGTTATTGGCTCAGGCTATTTTTGGAAAGCCGGGAGTATTGATACTAGACGAGCCCACCAACCATCTTGATATCAAGTCAATAAACTGGTTGGAGGAATTCCTTATAAACTTTGAGGGAACAGTTATCGTTGTATCTCATGACAGACACTTCCTCAACAAGGTATGTACTCATATGGCGGATGTTGACTTCGGTAAGATTAAGCTGTATGTCGGCAACTATGACTTCTGGTATGAATCCAGCCAGCTTGCTCTGCAGCTTATGAAGGATCAGAACAAGAAGAAGGAAGAAAAGGTCAAGGACCTTCAGGAATTTATTGCACGTTTCAGCGCCAATGCCTCCAAGTCAAAGCAGGCTACTTCCAGAAAGAAGCTGCTTGACAAGATAAGTATTGAAGACATCCAGCCTTCAAGCAGAAGATACCCCTTTGTTGGGTTTAAGCCGGAAAGAGAAGTGGGAAACGACATTCTCAGAGTTGAAGGGCTTACAAAGACTACTGACGGGGAAAAGATACTTGATAACGTAAGCTTTACTATATCAAAGGGCGACAAGATTGCCATCATTGGAGATAATGAGAATGCCAAGACTGCTCTCTTTAAAATCCTTATGGGCGAGATGGAACCGGACAGTGGAGAATTCAAGTGGGGGATAACAATTACAAAGGCATACTTCCCCAAGGACAATAATGAATTCTTTAATGACGTGGACCTAAACCTCGTGGATTGGATGAGACAGTTCTCTGAAGAAAAGTCTGAAAGCTATCTGAGGGGTTTCCTCGGAAGAATGCTATTCTCAGGAGACGAGGCTCTCAAGCAGGCCAAGGTTCTATCCGGCGGTGAAAGGGTAAGATGCATGCTTTCAAGGATGATGCTCAGCAACGCCAATGTATTAATCCTCGACCAGCCAACTAACCATCTTGACCTTGAATCCATAACAGCTGTGAACAACGGCCTACAGAGCTACAGCAGTGTTGTACTGTTTACCTCTCACGACCACCAGTTTATTCAAACTATAGCTAACAGAATAATTGAGATTACCCCTGATGGCATAGTTGATAAGAGAATGACTTATGACGAATATTTGGAAAGCATCGGACTGTAATTTAAAATTATTTGGAAAAAGCGCGGATTTGCTCCGCGCTTTTTTATTGGATATGCCGGAAAATCCACGTCATTTATGATATGGTTCACCGTAACAGTATTATCGTAGATTTTTACTTGTTTAAAATTTACTAGAAATAACCTTGTAAGACTTATCAGATAATCCACTTGATTTTAAGAACCTGCAGAATCTTGTAAAACAATCAATAACCTCACTTATAACTTCATCAGTTACAGCACTTCTATCCTCCCACCACCAATTTTTAATTACCAGCGGTGCATCTCCCCTATGTATTTCTGGCTCAAACCTTGCTATTATTCTGTCTCCATATAATACCGGCAGCACATAATACCCATACTTTCTTTTAGAGACAGGTACATAAACTTCCCAACTATATTCAAAGCCAAAAATATCCTTAACCAACTTTCTATCCCAAAGAAGATTATCAAGTGGAGCTAAGAAGGTTACCTTTTTAGCAAAATTCTGTTCCAATTCCACCAGCATATGTGAGTCCTCTGCTCTTAAATAAA
>JAUZPH010000633.1 GCA_030706065.1 Bacillota bacterium
CACATCAGTGTCACTTCCTAGTACTACTTTTCATACAAGTGCTAATGACACTGTAGGCTTGTCCTAATCAGCAACTGCCTCACCTACCACTTGCTGTCACAGAGCTCTAGTCTGACCTGTGAACATATATGATTATATAGGAGGCTGTGAAAAAAGTCATTCTATAAGTTTCGCTACCCCTTGGGTATTCCTCTGGGGTACGTAACAATTATTAATTGTTACGTCGTGTGTGGCGTGCCACAAAAGGCTCGCGAAAAAGAATGACTATGTTTTTCACATCCTCCTATATTTCTTACAACATGCATCATATACTTGGACACGTAAAAAAGGGCCTGCTGCATAATGTATTCACAATCATTATGCGACAGCCCCTTATATTTATTTATTAAATATTAATAGTAACTCTTTTTTCCTCCTCGGCTCAAGCCCTTCTTAACCAGAATTATAAGCAATACCAGGACTACCAGTGCTGCAAATGCTCCGACACCTACTGCTATATATAACCCCTTGTTTTGAGCAACAATTTCCGAAGTATTGATAGTCGGATAAATCTTATAATTACCAACGGCTTCCCTCTGCTTGGCCGCATATGAGCCTACAGATTGATCCGTTGAAAGCTTCCAGGGGTCAAGCTTGTCAACGTTTGTGCTGAAAGTTAATTCCTTTTTGTTGACATCATTGGCATAATAGGTAACATCATCTTTGATTACAAGGTCTACATTGATTTTCTTTGTGGGACCGAAGAACTTAAGTGGCTTGTATTCCAAAGTTGTATGTTCAACTACAGTATCCTTTGGCTTTGCAACAGTTTTTTGAGCAGAATAGCTCCAGTCAATTATGGTTTTCATATTATTAAATACTGCTGTATCAGTAGCGCCTTGAACATCTTGAAGAATAACTCCGATTATCTGTCTGCCATCCCTTTCATAGAGAGCCAGAAGGCATCTTTTAGCGGGATCCGTATAGCCTGTCTTACCACCTATACAGCCATCCTGACCAATGTTCTTGTTTCTGTTTTCGAAAGGAAAGGTTTGTCCAGTCTTGGAGAAGGTTATCGTATCTTGCTTTATTGCAGAAACTTCCTTTATCCATGGGTTTGATAAAGACTTTCTGCCTAGAATCGTCAAGTCGTATGCCGTAGTATAGTGATTCGGATCATGGAGCCCATTGGCGGTAACAAAGTGGGTGTTTTTCATGCCTAACTCAGAGGCTTTGTCGTTCATCATCTGTATGAACTTGTCTGTAGTCCCGGCGACACTGTCCCCTGCCATATATGCAGAATCGTTGGCGGAGAAGAGAAGCATTGCCTTCATAACGTCCTCTGCAGGCATTGTGTCTCCAACCTTTATACTTTTGAAGACGTCGGTACGCAGTGCATATTGAGGCTGTTTGTTGGCATCTTCCGTATATGGAATGAGATCTGTCTTCTGCTTGTTCTCGGCAAAGAGCAGAGCTGTCATAAGCTTTGTTATACTCGCGGGATATCTTTTTTCGTCTATACCCTTTGCGTATATTATTTCACCGGTTTTAACATCCAATGTGATTGCAGACAATCCTGTTATCTGCGGAGGAGGGTTGTCCGCCGCTTTTGCTTTGGCGGAAGGTATAAGTGTGGTGGTAACAGCTAAAGCCAGTGTTAAAATCAGCGAGAATTTCATCCTTTTCATTTGCAACTACCTCTCTTATTGTTTATTATTAAAACATACTATTTTTCAAATAATAAAAACAGTTCCATATTTAATACGTAAACCGAAAGAATTCGAACTTATGTATTCATAAAAATTGTGGTAAAATATTTAGAGAAACATTACGAAAACTTAACTTATGCATGCCTCAAAATAGCGAATCTTTACCGATTTTTGAGCTTGTATAAGTTTTTAGTTGAAGTTGTTTCTCTTCGATAAATCCGATAGAACTTTGTTTATTTTGATCAACATTATTAGTATAGCATTAATAAGTAGCTTGAACAACTGAATAAAATTATCCAATTAAAATTTCATAAATAGATATCCTTTAGGGGGTGCGAATTGGAGAATAAGAGCGTCATTGACATATTTAAAGGAAGAAAAGGAAAATCCATAAGGCCCTTTAAGAAAAGTGCCGTAGTTATACTTCTCCTGGAGAAAGAAGATGGCTATCATATACTTTTTGAGGTAAGGGCCTTGAACTTAAAGAGCCAGCCCGGTGATATATGCCTTCCCGGAGGAAAGGTTGAGGAGGGGGAGGAATACAAAGAGACAGCTTCAAGAGAGCTTAAGGAGGAACTGGGATATAGCGATGAGGACTTTCAAATAATCGGAGAGATGGATTTTTTCGTAAGCCCATATGGAAGCATAATATATCCCTTTGTAGGTGAGGCTTTTAGGATGCCGGACAGGTTTAACAATAATGAAGTTGAAGAAGTTTTCTCTGTACCTCTGGAATACTTCCTGAAAAATAACCCCATCTGCCATTCCATAA
>JAUZPH010000634.1 GCA_030706065.1 Bacillota bacterium
CAGATAGTCCCGGCCTGCTTCATTATGCCTCTTATTACTTCCGGGTTCGGAAGTAATTCAGAACAGATTTCCTTTATTGCACTCCAGTTTTTCATAATATTTTTCATGTTTATTTCGCTCTGCTCAGATTCAAAAGCTATGCTGCCTTCCTTGAATTTGATTATACTGGCGGCGCTTCTTGTATACACCTCAGATAAGCCCCGAGCCCACTGATTTCTATCCAAATTCCTGTACTTGCCTGTAGCATAAACCGCCTCTATGTCAAGGTTGTTTACAAAACTATAGGCTTCGGCTATAATTCCTACTCCTACTCCAACATTGTTTCCGTGAAGCCACTTGGTGTACCTGCCTTCATTCATAGATATCATTTCCCAACAATGAGACAGGTGATGCTCTTCACCGGAAGCCGGTCTTGAAGTACCTGTCATGCCAATGGCCAAACCGGTAAAAATCAAGGCTTCCGTTATGCTCTTTATGGTTTCATCGTCTCTTTCAGCTATCCTGTCAGCGGCTTTTACACATTTATCCACTGCCTTTAATACAAGTTCTTCAATGGCGCTGCAGAAGTATTCCTTGTTCAGTGTCCTTGCCAGATGCCAGTCAGCCAGAGCCGTATATTTACCAAGGATATCTCCAAAGCCCGCATGAAGCATGTACATAGGAGCTTCCTTTAATATATCAGTATCCGCAACGATAGCCTCGGGATAAACGGCATTATAAGTAACCTTCACATTATCCACTATCAAGGGTGATACTACAGAAGCATACCCATCCATTGATGGAGCTGTTCCTACTATAATATATGGTATGCCGAGCTTGTAGCTTAAGTATCTGCAGGTATCATTGATGCTGCCCGAACCGACAGCCACTATCATGGAAGTGTCCCTTTCTATTTCCACCAGAAGCCTTCCCAAAGCCTTTTCGTCAGGTATGAAGTGTTCTTCTTCAAAAACAAACCTGGAAAGCACAAACCCGTCCTTCAACTTTTCTTCAACAATAGTTCCTGCAACTCTGTAGGTATTCCTGTCCGCAACGATGAATATCTTTTTCCCTTCCAGCCCTCTCAATAGCTCCGGCAGTTCATTTATGACGCCACTGCCTATTCTTATATTTCCTATCGCTACATTGTGCTTCTGCCCGCAGGAGCAGTCAAAACTTATGCCGGACATGCTGCTTACTTCCATATTCAATAAGTCCATCTTTATCCCCTTCCCTCCATGTAATTATGTCAAGTTTACTTTTCTCTCACCAATACTTACATTTCGCCTGCCTATCGGTTCGCCCATCCATAGTATGGTATGAACTTAATCCTTTGAGCAGTAACTTCATTCTGGGTATCTGCCTTGTAAAGCCCATCTTTATTAAAATAATATCCCCTAATACTGACCAAGTCAATTATTTGTAAAAACTCCTTCTCATGTAATTGTACTGCTGTGCAAATATGCAGACTGGCTAACTTGGGAGAGAGCTTCGGCAATTACGATAAAGGAAAGCAGCAGCGGATTAAAAATAAAGACTGGGGAAAAGTATGAAAAGTACTTTTACCCCAGTCTTTACATATTGTGCTTTACAACTACACGTCCCTTCAGTGTCCCTTTAAGTATTCTTTCTATCCTGCCCTCTAACTCCTCCAGTGAGCATTCCTCGGACAAGCTTTCAAGATTGTTTAGCTTCCAATCTCCGGCCATCTTTTCCCAGAGTCTGAGCCTTAAATCCATGGGACACAATACCGAGTCCACTCCCAAAAGTGCAACTCCTCTTAATATGAACGGAAATACAGATGTCGTAAATTCCGCAGATGCAACATTTCCACAGGTAGTCACACAGCCGCCATAGTTTGTTGACTTTATGGCTGTAGACAGTATATTTCCCCCTACGGTGTCTATTACTCCAGCCCATCTTCCTTTTAACATGGGCCTTCCGGAAGTGTCATCAATATCTTTTCTTGATATTACCTCCCTGGCTCCCAGGGAAATTAGAAAACCGGATTCATCAAGCTTTCCGGTGGCACAGGCTGGACTATAGCCAAGCTTCGCCAGAAACCCTGCTGCCAGACTCCCCACTCCTCCGGTGGCACCTGTAACCAAAACAGTTCCATCTTCTGGCTTTACGCCATAATTGATGAGCTTATATACCGAAAGTGCTGCAGTAAACCCGGCAGTTCCGTAAACCATACTCTCCTTCAACGAGAGCCCTTTTGGAAGCTTAACCGGCCAAGCTGCCGGTATACGGATATATTCTCCAAAACCTCCCGGGGTGTTCATTCCTAAATCATTGCCGGTAACAATAACCTCCTCACCGGCCTTAAAATCCGGACTTTGGCTCTCAACTATTATTCCGGCAGCATCTATTCCCGGAGTATGAGGATAATTTCTTGTGACCCCTTTATTTCCTGTTGCTGACAGGGCATCTTTGTAATTTAGTGAGGAATAGCCGACCCTTATCAACAG
>JAUZPH010000635.1 GCA_030706065.1 Bacillota bacterium
AAAACATGGACAACAAGTCAGTTTCCGAAAGGATTTAAAATTGACACTCTGCGGAATCAATTCCCTCTTCAATTTACTGATGAAAACCATGGATGGCTATTGTCGAGTTCCGGATTGTTAACAACGGAGGATGGGGGAAAGTCCTGGAACTTTATAAACTAGGAATTATTTATAGTATTTTTTCTTATAATGATTGGAGGAAGCATGGAAGATGTATGACGTTAAAAAAGATTTATTTGAGCAGCTTTATAATAGATATCATAATATGGCCTATAGATTTATACTTTCAAAGGTGAAAGACCCCTGGACTGCAGAGGACTTGCTTTCCGAAGTGTTTATGAAGATTTACAAGCACAGAGAGGAAATTAATGATATCAACAAAAGCGGAAGCTGGATAATAAGAATAGCCAATAATACAATAATAGATTTTTTTAGAAAGAACGGCAAAATTAAGTTTGAGGATGAGGATGAAATAATTTGTGAACCTGTCTATGAAAAGGGGTATGACCAGGTATTTATCAGAGATGAGTATAAAACAGTAATACAAAACCTCCCTGTTGAAATAAAAAAATTGCTTGCCATGAGGTTTCTGCAGGAATTGAAGTTCAAGGAGATAGGCCAGCTGATGAATCTGCCTGAAGTCACTGCAAAGAACAGGGTTTACAAGGCATTAAGGACTGCTAGAGAAATATATAATTATCAATATGCCGAACAATAGTATGGACTTCATACAGTTGCTTACGGCAAAATTGAAATTTGAGGAATCAAACAAATAGGGGTTATCCGCCATTGGGTAACCCCTTTCTTCTACTTCTTAATATTACCTACAATCTTGTCAGTCTTTGACCGAATGACTTCCTCCCATTTTTCCATGTAATCTCCTCGTGCCCATTCAGCCATTACAACAGATTCACCTTTCTGCAGGCCAATACTTTGAACAGGCTTCTCTGACAATTCTCCATTCTCTACGGTATAAACTTCAATAGAGTTTCGGGTTATTATAACAGCCAGATCCTTATTTGGCGAGGTAAAGATATCCACTGCCTCCGGCACCTTTTGTTTTATATAATTCCACGGAACCTTCAACTCATCATAACTGATAAGCTTTTGAGGAGGTAAGAGGTAAACATCAAAATCTTCAAAGGTATTTCCGGAAGCAGGTGTCATATAATTCAGCCTTCCTGTGACAATCCATTGTCCATTTCGCCTTGTCATTGAAAAATTATCCTCTGAAGGCTCCTTTTGCAAAAGGTCCGATTTGCTTTTATCCTGGGACATAACATAGGTCTGGCTCGAACGAACCAAGGCATTCAGCCCGTCATCCCCAGCAATATCGGAAATATTTATTCCCGTACCGTTTCTTATATTATCTATTGGAAGTACCTGATACTTTGCCGTCTCCTTCGAGGTTACTGGATCCATATATCTGTATTCCGTTCCGATATAGTCATTACCGACAAAAAGGATGTCTCTTCTGCCGTTTTCCTCCAAAAGGTTATCACTGTTTTTGTTTGAATCGGGACTGTCATCTGTTACCGAATGAGCATACAGTGTTCCCTTAAGCGCCGTTGAAGCCTTTTGGGACCAGTAATCAATTTCCCAGAAGCCTGTTCTTCTTGGTACCAGAAGCTGTTTCATCTCGTAGACTGGCCTGATTTCTCTATTACTTGATGCAATCCACAGGGTTCTGTAACTGCTGCCGGTATTACTAGCGGTTCCCGAAGTGCGTAAACCAAGAAAGACGCCTGAACGAAGTACTGCCTCCGATTTTGGAGATGACCCAGTGCTTTGACTGATGCCGACATCGGTGGCATTCAGCGAAATATTGCTGTCTATCTTGTCCGAGACCTTGCTCAAATATAGAAAGCCCTGATTCTCATATACAAGCATCGAACTGTCATTAAGCTTTATGAAATCGTGGAAGGGCTGCTGGTTTGAACTCACTGTAACTATATTTACCTTCTGTTCCTTTATCCCTAATTGAGCCGCATTTACTCTATATTTGTACAGAAAATATTCTTCTGCAGATACATTTTTAATCTTGTATTCAGGAGCATTGCAGATTTCAGTTCCGAGAACTGCCATACTTTTATCGAAGGCCGCAGTTTGGCCTATATATTTATTCTTGTCCTTCAAGGAAATGGCATTATCCAAAACGGTGTAATCCTGAACCTTCCAGGTTCCCTGCAGCGGCAGTTCATTTACCCTTGGGGCTGCTATTCTTCCTTCTACATTCAAGTCTAGCTTGTTACAGCCCTGCAAAAAAAACATTGCTATGAGGACTATTATTATATGCCATCTGTACAATTTCATATTACTTGTCTCCTTCATGAGCATTTTGAGAAGGCAGTTTGATAAATACTATAGTTCCTTCATGCAACCTGCTTTCAATAGTAAGTTCTCCGCCATGAAGCCTCACTATTTCATCACAGATGGAAAGCCCGAT
>JAUZPH010000636.1 GCA_030706065.1 Bacillota bacterium
GGTTTAATTATTCGCCTATAACCCTGGAGAAATATGTCGATAATTTTTACTGCCTGCTTAAAAGATACTCTTACTGTCTGCCGGAGAAATTAACGAGAAGGATGCCTTTTATGATAGAGGAGAACTGGCTTGTTTCTTACAGGGAGATAGATGGTATAAAGCTAGCTTTAGACAGGATTTCGTGGAGATTTTCCCAATCAAAGCATCCTTTATTGAACCCAATAGATGAGTTGATTAATAATTATGAAGGCTTAGAGATGGATTTCAGAAGATTTTTTCCTTCTGCCATTGTGTATGCGGATAAACTTAAAAACATTCACTAAAAATGTCATTGCAAGAATTTTTTATATTAACAAAGGAAGGCACTATAATTATTTTTAGGATGCCTTCCTTTATCTTTATATCTGCTATTGTCAAATGATATGTCAACCTGACTGTATAATTAGAAAGCCCAACTGCATGTCCTTATTTGGTCATGAACAGTACACCCAGTGTGTTTGGCCCACAGTGGGAAGAAACTGTACAGCCTGCTCTTGTTATCAGTATTTCCTTGAAATCAGCAACCATCTTTATCTCTTCCTGAACAACTTCAATAAGTTCATCGGATAAACCTGAATGAGTAATGAAAACCCTATCCAATTTTAAATCCGTACGGTCTTTAAGTTGGTCATTTGTATAATGCTTCAATACTTTTTCAAGGGAACCGCGGTATTTTTTCACTACAGACATTTTTCCGCTCGTATTGTCTACCTCAATACAGGGTTTGATATTAAGTAAATTGGCGCCTAACGCTGACAAATAAGAGCATCTGCCGCTGGCTTGTAAAAACTTAAGAGAATCTAATATGAAGCTGGCATGGATTTTGCTTCTAAGCTCATTAATTTCCTGAACAATTTCCCTGGCCGACATTCCCTTTGCAATCAGCTCTGCAGCTTCAATAACAAGAAGGCCAAATCCGGTAGAAAGATTACATGAATCTATTGTATATACGTTATCAAATTCATGTGCTGCTAAACAGGAATTCTGATATGAAGAAGAAATCCCGGAGCCTATTGTAATATGAATAACGTCATACCCGGCATCTGTCCACTTTTTGAAATACTTTGAGAACTCCACCGGATTTGGAGCTGCTGTTTGAGGCAATACATTATATTTATAATATGTATCATAGATGCCATCGGCGGTGATATCAACCCCATCTAGATACTGATTTCCATTTAAAATAATATGAAGTGGATACAAACTGACACCATATCTTTCCTTTAACAAGTCTCCAAGGTCACAAGTAGAATCTGCACTTAGTATAATCTTATTCATTATATTTCACCATCCCATATATTGAAATTCTTATCTGATAGTATAGAATATGCCGGGCAATGCAATTAAAATTATCATGCATACATAAATATATATAATGCTCTACATTTGATTATAAATTATCTGGGTGGATGTTACAATTATAATGTCAAAATTTGGACTGAAATTATGGAAATACAAAGAATCGGAAACTACCTCCTGTAATCAATTCAGTATATATTCTTGTCGAAGAATGGATTTTCAATTTTTTACGCTCCTAATAGCTAATGTAACAGCAAAAGGAAAATTTGCATACTATGTAATATATATGGTATTTGACACAAGATTTAATCAGAGGTATCGATAAAATTTCAGGTTATTTGTAGTTTTAAGGGGTATCCATATAAGTGATTTGCTAACAAAAGTGACAAGTCAATATTATACACTATGAGGAGGTTTTAATGTGGTAAACAATATTGGATATGGCGGCGCAGGCTATGCAGGCTTTGGCGGAGGATTCGGAGGCGGAAACTGTATCTGCAGTCTTCCTATGCTTGTAATATTGATACTGATTGTACTGCAGTTTTCAAGATGCAATGTACCTTGCGGCCATGGAGATGATGACGATTAACCAGTAGAGAAAGAATGAACGAAGGCATATATCAAATATTATGAACGGAGGTTTTAAGAATGAGTAGATACAGATATAACCGAGGCTGTGAACAGGTCGGAACCGATATATTATTTATAATCGCTTTATTCTTCCTGTCCTGTGTTGGATGTGGTGCAGGTGGCTTTGGAGGTTTTGGCGGTTCCTATTAATCTATAGCACGACATAATGTAAAATACAGTCCTTTTAATCCTGAAACTGAGGTTTGGGATACTGCTTAATATGAATATAACAATAAAGATAAGAAGGATGTGATCATGATGAAGAAAATATATGATAACCGCGAAAGATTAGTAGGATACACAGATGAATCAACTGTCTATGACAGAAATTATAATGTTATGGGATATATTAATGATCCATATTTGATGGATGTCTATGGTAACCCGGTAGCATATGTGGCAAATAGAAATGTTTATGGTATCAATGGTGTCCCCATGGGATATTTCAACGGATGGCATGTACACGATATGGA
>JAUZPH010000637.1 GCA_030706065.1 Bacillota bacterium
ACAGAATTCCCTCTGCCGCCGGAATAGGGATCCATAAAACGTGCATCCTCAAGGCCCGGAAGCTTCCTAAGCTTATCTATGGGGTAAAAGGGAGTCATGAGTTTTATATGGCCGGTATCCAGAAGCACCACATTCTCGGCAAACTCCGGGAGGGCATACTGCTGACAGACCTTGAGATTTAATTTATCCCGATTTATATCTTCCGGTGGGACTTTAATAACTACAGAACCCTTCTCATCCAATTCCTTCAGAAGCTCTGCCGACAGACTCTCTCTAGGAAGTTCACAGGAGCCGCTGAAGGCTCCGGGAGTACCGTCGGCCCTCTCTCCATGGAGATCTTGAACACCGGCTTTTGCACTGATACTGACCCTCCCGCCAAAGGTAGGGCATCTCAAAACGCACATGACACAGCCGTTGCCGTACTTCGAGCAGTTATCCATGGCTCCAGTGGAACCGGTGGCTTCAATATAGACATCGCCTTCTATGAATTCCCAGTTTGAAAGAAATAGCCCCTTTATCCTGTTATCTTCTTTTTTCACATTGGCTGCCCTGGCGAGAAACTTAATTTCTATTCCCATGGACAGCAGATGATTCCTTACCGCTGTTTCAAGTTTTCCTACATCACAAAGCCACGCATGCTTGTGTCCCGGAAAATCTACATTCCTGTGCCTTGTTAAACGATCTGTTATTTCAATAAGGTCGCCGGCACCAAGATTTATTAACTCCTCCGCTGCTGTATATCTTCCGTTGTTTCTCATTATGCCGCCTACGTTTCCTACACCAAGCAGCATGTCGGTTCTTTCATATATACTGACGTCAGCCCCGGCCTTTTTAGCAGTTACTGCTGCAGCGCAGCCGGCCCAACCTCCGCCGATTATTACTACTTTCATAAGCAATCCTCCTGATATTTAAGCGCTTATTAAGGATGCGGAAATTTAACCTTTGGTATTCGTCTTGGAAAATATCGAATATTCACCGATTTTTCTAAGACGATAAATTAATAAAATTTCCGCATATATTATACAATATTAATTTGCGGGATAAATGATTACACATTTTATAATTAATCCGGAAAGTCGAAGAAAAAGGAATATAACACGGATAATGTAAAAGATAACACTTCAAAGAAAAGCATAAATGTATTACATTTTCCATTGTTTTTCTGAAACAATATAAATTATAATCATTAATGGATAATGTTGTTCCATAAGGTGTTTTTAAGGACATATGCTGAAAGGGGGTAATAAACAGAATGATACTATCAGGTAAAGAAATACAAAAAAATCTTGGCAGAGCTATCGTTATTGAACCCTTTAATGAAAGTCAATTAAATCCTAACAGCTACAACCTGAGGCTTCATAATGAACTTCTCGTTTATGAAGAGGATGTGCTGGATATGAAGAAGCCTAACCGTTACAAGAGCATAATCATTCCGGAGGAAGGACTTGTGCTGGAACCAGGCAGACTTTATCTTGGCAGAACTGTTGAATACACAGCTGCAGAAAATCATGTGCCCATGCTGGAGGGGAGATCCTCCATCGGACGATTGGGCTTGTTCATACACGTCACCGCAGGTTTTGGAGATGTTGGGTTTAAAGGCTATTGGACACTTGAAATATTCTGTGTGCAGCCCATAAGAATTTATCCCGGGGTAGAGATATGCCAGATATACTACCACACCATAGATGGTGAGTTCGATAAATATGTGAGCGGCAAGTATCAGAATAATGAAGGCGTTCAGCCAAGCCTGTTATACAAAGATTTTGAATAATATAGAGAGTTGGAGGTAGAAGTAATGCAATACAGAGAATTTGGAAAAACCGGAGTTAAAGTATCTGCACTTGGATTTGGATGCATGAGGTTTCCGGTATTGGAAAACGGAGAAATAAATGTTGAGGAAGCAGTAAAACAGCTCAGGAGTGCTGTGGACAGAGGAGTAAACTATATTGATACTGCCTATCCATATCACGGAGGCAAGAGCGAAGGTGTTGTAGCCAGGGCTATTAAGGACGGTTACAGAGAAAAGGTATATATTGCAGACAAGAATCCTACATGGCATATAAATAAGTATGAAGATTTTGAAAAATATTTGGACGAGCAGTTGGCAAGGTTGGAGACTGACTACATAGATTTTTATCTTCTCCACGCTCTAGGCAGACAAAGCTGGAACAGGATAAAGGAACTTGGAGCCATCAAGTTTTTGGAAAAGGCTTTGAAAGACGGAAAGATCAAGCATGCGGGTTTCTCTTTCCATGATGAAGCTTCTGCCTTCATGGAAATAGTGGATGCTTATGACTGGGACTTCTGTCAGATTCAGTATAACTATATGGATGAACACAACCAGGCTGGAGTAGAGGGACTTAAGCATGCTGCTGCAAAAGGAATGGCAGTTGTAATAATGGAGCCGCTCCTTGGAGGAAAGCTTGCAAAG
>JAUZPH010000638.1 GCA_030706065.1 Bacillota bacterium
CCCTTATCTTTGGGGTGGTACTTCTCCACAGGAAGGTGGCTTTGATTGTTCCGGATTTACTCAATACGTCTATGGCCGAGCAGGCTATACCTTGAACCGTGTATCCTCCCAGCAGGCACTCCAGGGAACCTACGTTTCAAGGGATAACCTTCAGCCTGGAGATCTGGTGTTCTATAACTTTGACGGTACCGGCGCCATCAACCACGTCGGCATCTATATAGGCAACGGTCAGATGATACACAGCCCGAAGACCGGAGATGTAGTAAAGACTGTGGATATAACTACTTCCTACTGGCAGTCGAGATTTATTACCGCAAGAAGGATTGTTTAAAAGAAATTTTACATCCCAGGAGATAAATTAAGCAATAATTTTCCGCATCTAAAGATGCGGAAATTTAAACCTTAAAGTATTCGCCTGAGAAAATATCGAATCTTCACCGATTTTTCGAAGGCGATAGATTAAAATATAGATTTCCGCAGCTATATATCCAAAAAAGTTAACAGGGAACTGCCTTTGACAGTTCCCTGTTAACTTTTCAAATCTACTTGTAAAGTTCCATGAAGGCAGGAGCCACCTTGCAGGGTTTTATTTCGATCTGCTCCCACACCTTGCCAACAACATAAGGTTCAATCTTTAACCACTCATCAAGTCCCTCCCTTGTGGGGAAATCCACAACAAGCATGGAACCTATCATTTTTCCGTCGTCATCCAGTATCGCCGCGCCGCAGAGATCCCTGCCCTCCTTCAACATCTTTTCCACCAGCTCCATATGCTGGCTTCTGACCGCCATTCTTCTCTCAAGAGCACCTTCGTCCTTTCCGTCATAAGCGGTGACTATGTACTGCATATAAACACATCCCTTCATTCATAAAAATCAGAGTTTCTCTACAGCTGAATCATATCATTGAGCAGATGGAAATGGCAAGCCTTCGTTTTTCCTACCTTCCAGTCCCAAAGGTGAAGGCTGGAACCATTGCAATTCTTCCATTCCCTGCAGGTACTGCAGTCGCATGTCCTCATCCATTTTCTTTCTCTCATGTTCTTATATCTGGTTTCCCATGCCTCGGAGAAGGTCAATTCGTCTACATGGCCCTGTATCCATTCCCTTGATAGTGAAGGACATGCGCTGTAGGAGCCGTCGCTGAGCAAGCTTCCCACGTTTATTCCCGCACTGCAGTAGAAAAAGTCATCTCTAACTTCTCGCTCCCAATCACAGCCCAGGTACCCTTCCTCGGAATAACTTACATACATAGGGCCCTGCTTTCTTCTCTTTTCCCTGATAAATTCGAACAGCTCCTTCAGTAAGTATTTATTCATAACAAGATCATTGTCTGCTTCTGCCCGGCCTTTCGAAAAAATTGTGAAAAGACGCCAGCCTTCAATGCCTATTCCGGATAAAAGCTTATAAACTTCCTCCAGGTCACCGATATTTTTAGGATTCACGCAAGTTATGGCATCAATAGTCTCGAAATATCCTGATTTCTTGAATAGCTTCAAGGCATTAACAGCCCTTTCGAAGGATATCTCATTATTTCTCAGCCAGTTATGGGAATCCCAGAGGCCGTCAAGGCTTACGGAGACAGTTCTCATACCTGCAGCGGCACACTTTTCAACCACTTCTTCGTTTACAAGCATGCCATTTGTAACCATTCCCCAGGGAAAGCCCATTTTGCTGACCTCTGAAAGAATCTCAAACAGGTCTTTTCTTGCCAGAGGCTCTCCACCGGTTACTGCAACCATAATTCTTTCCGGATTATTATGCTCCGCTATGTCCTTAAATACACCCAAAACTTTTTCCGCCGGCAGTTCCATATCCTTTTTATCAATACTGCAGTCCGACCCACAGTGCCTGCATTTGAGATTACAACCCAAGGTTGTCTCCCAAAAGAAGTAGCTCAAATCATGGACTTTTGTCTTAAACCTTACTGACTGCCGCCATCCCCACTGCTGAAATTTCTTTTTTCTCTTCCCGAGGCTCACATTATTATTCACAGATTCTGATGCCCTTCACTTTCCTTCGGTATTTCGTGACTTACCTGTGCAGCAGCAGCCTTTGGACTACTCTTGGGTAGATTGTATGGAACGGATTGGGAAGCAGGCGGACCGTATTTAGTAGAAGCTGGTGGACCATATTTGCTTGCTGGCGGCCTGCAGCCTATAAATGTTCCTGCTGCAACTATGGCTGAGAAAAACCATGCCAGGCCTCTGTAAAGGTTCTTAACCTGTTTTGCCATAAGGAATCTCCCCCTTTTGCTAATATCAATTGAATTATACCATTTATTTGAAATAACGCAAAACTATTCCTATCCAATACCTTAATGCCATAAGCCTAAAATGAAAATCATATAAAATTAGCTGTCCCTGATATAAACTATAATTTATATCAGGGACAGCTCACAACATGGATTTTCTACTTTCGATACAGTA
>JAUZPH010000639.1 GCA_030706065.1 Bacillota bacterium
TGCCTCCGGAGTACCTATCTTCCATAGGTTTATCAGAGGGCCGACACTTATATCAAAAGCTCCTCCGCTGAGCTTTGAGTATTCTATCGAGGTCTTTATCATCTTCAACACTTCAGGATGTACCTTTACAAAGTTCTTACCTGCAGCCTGGTTTATATTGTATACATCACTGCCCTCCAGGTTTGTACTGCACATCTTGTCAAGTTCATTTATCTTCTTTGCAGCTTCATCATTTGCAGCATCCGAATTGGCTCCATAGGCCTTCAATGTGATGATAGTATCCATGTTCGTGAGATTCCTCTCACTAACCTTGGAGTCATCCTTACTCGCAGCATTTCTGATGCCGGAGCATGCTCCCATGGAAACTGCAAGTACAGCTGTAATCATTACTGCCATAATTTTTTTCAACATTTATTCCTCCTAAGTAATGAGCTTAATATCTATCTGGCTTTACCATAATAGTATAACCTACAATCCTCTGTTTGAAAATTATTAATTCCATAGAATTTAATTCATAACCTAAAGGTTCCATATATTAAGTGAGGAATCTATTCAGTATTAACAAATTGCTACATCATATTACAATTTATAACAATATATGCTATAATAACTATTATAGTAGCGTAAAAATCCTAGAGAAGAATATTGATTTGGAGGTTCATCATGAACGACTTGACAGTGATAAGAAAAAGGAACAGGCTAATGGCAGAAATTATGTGGCTCATAACTTTTGTATTCATAGCCTTCTGCAGCATTTCCAAGGTGGATAGTAAAACCCTGGTTGTAATTGCACCGATACTTGTAATATTGAGCATAATTATTACGGTTCTTGTCTGGACAAAAAAAGTAGAAAGAGGGCTGATGTACATAGCTTCGGTCATGCTCTGTTCAATTCACTTTTCTTTCATTTTCATGTTCCATGACCTGAATGGCTTTCTCATCGGTTTTGCCATCCTGGTATTAATATCGCTGTATCAGTATTATGGAGTAATACTTCTGACAGGAGCTCTTACACTTCTTTCAGTTGTATATGGCTATTTCAGCGGCGGAGAGAAGATGTTCGGCAGTTTTAATGATCTGAAGGGGCTTGCCATAGTAATCTTCGCCTTTACAATGATTACAATATTAATGTTTATCCAGTGCAGATCCTCGGAAAAAATCAGGGTGGATGTAGCACTGCAGAAAGATGAGGTAGAAAGATCAAAAGCTATCATGGAAGCCTTATTAGGCAAGCTTACGGATTCTATTGAACAGCTTCTCCTTTTCAGCAGGGAACTGCAGCAGAACGTTAATGCCTCAGGCACAATATCCACCGAAATTGCTGCAGCTTTTAATCAGATATCTGCAAATATTGAAACTCAGGCAAATATGATTACAGATATACACAAATTCGTTAACAGTGAATTCGATTATGTCGGACAGGTTGTGAAGGAGTCAAATTCAATGTACTCACTGTCAGGAGACAACCTTTCAATGACGGACGACTGCAGCAGCCATATCCAAAATCTTTCCACAGAAATGGACAAAGTCAATGGTAATGTTGGGGCTGCCGTATCATTGATGAACAATCTCAATGGTCATGCGAATAATATTGAAAGCATTCTGGGCACTGTGAATGGAATCGGAGAACAGATAAACCTTTTGGCCCTGAATGCCGCAATAGAAGCCGCCCGTGCCGGGGAGCACGGAAGAGGCTTCTCCGTGGTAGCGGAAGAAATCCGGAAACTGGCGGAACAGTCCAAACAGTCCAATCTGAAAATATCCGATATCCTTGTAGATATTAATAATATGATAGATAAGGTTTCTTCCCAAATCAACCTTATACAGGCTTCTGCCTCCACCAGCGGCATGTCGGTGGTCAAGGTAACAAAAGCCTTCAGCAATATCCGCAACAACTCAAGGCTTCTGGTTACAAAGATTGAGCAGGTTGATGCCATGACTGAAAAAATGGAAAAGTCCACGTCTGACACACTGGAAAGTGTTACCAATATTTCTTCCTCTGCACAGGAGAATTCAGCTTCAGTGGAGGAGATACTGGCGGGAATAAACGAACAGAATGACAGGATGAGCAGCATAGTACAGAGCTTCCAAACCCTTGAAGGCCTCATTGATAAACTCAGAAGTATAAAGTAATCGGCAGGTAATTAACTCAGTATATAAAAAACCAGCGGAATTTTAATATGCCGCTGGTTTCTTGCTGTCATTGCGTACTGATTTTCTGAAATTCTGATTACATCTTGTCGTGGAAGGTTCTGCTTATTACCTCAAGCTGCTGCTCCCTTGAGAGCCTGTTGAAGTTTACTGCATAACCGGATACTCTTATAGTCAATGTAGGATATTTTTCCGGATGATTCATCGCATCCTCCAGGGTTGCCCTGTTGAACACATTGACATTGAGGTGGTGTGCCCCCTGTCCAAAATATCCA
>JAUZPH010000064.1 GCA_030706065.1 Bacillota bacterium
ATAAGCTCATACGTATTCTCCTTTGCACTATTTAGTCATACAAACCATTATAATAAAGTTTTTAACAATTTTCAACATAGGGCTAAATGACTGCCCGAATTTTTACTTTTTAATCAAAAGTGACGGAATATCTTCAGGCCCGAAGGGTTTTGAGATATCAAAGTTTCCACCCAAACTGTCGACATTTTTATTCTCAACAAGTATGGCTATCTTTGAAATTGACTCCAGCTGAGCAAGCGAATTTACTATACTCCTTATACAGGCTTCCTCCTTGCCGGAGGACATACTGACTTTCGCTTCCTTGCTCAAATTTACTATGGCTACACCGTCTTTGATAGAAAAGCTGATAAGCCTGGTCTCCTTTGGAAGCACCGGCTTCAGACTACCCTGAAGTGAAGGCCCCTGTATCAGTCTGTTTATTATAAGCTCTCCCATCAATTCCTCTTTATTGACGAGCAGTTCCTCCTTTGCTATCTGGATATTCTTTTCATCCTTTGAATCATCAAAATAAACATCAAGATTTATGTAATTATCCTTCTCGTTTTGCAGTTGAACATTAGCCAGCTTATCCTTATTTGATTTACTTATAATATCCTTTTTATTACAGCCTGAAACTAACGCAGTGGAAGTTATAAGTGTCATGGTGGTGAAAATTACCAGTATCTTTTTCATAGCTTCCCTCTCTTTCAGTAGAATCACCTACAATTTAATATAACTGCTTGGCTTACTTCTATCAGCCATGGAAAGGATAATTTCCTTACCGATGTTAACCTTGTTTTCATTCAATATATTGATCACTGTTGCATGAGCCAGTTCAGGATAGTTATTCGTCTTGCTTAAATGTCCAAGCACTATCCTCTTTTCCTTTGAGGTCATTATATCTATTATTGCCCTGCCGCAGGCCTCGTTGGAAAGATGCCCGATATCGCTTAATATTCGTCTCTTCAGTACGTACGGATAAGGCCCAAACTTGAGCATCTCCACATCGTGGTTGCTTTCCAGAAGTATAACATCGGCATCAATTATATTCTTCTTGACATTATCGGAAAAATACCCCAAATCCGTTGCTACACAGACCTTTTTACCACCTGAAATTATTGAATATCCGCTTGGAGCTGCCGCATCGTGGGGTATGTCAAAATTAACCACATCCATGTCATTTACGCTCACACCGGCATTCATGAATTTCATATTGTGTTCCTTTATATTACCGATAAGCTTATACATACCCTTCCAGGTAAGTTCATTGGCGTATATGGGGATATCATACTTTCTTGATAAAACACCTACACCCTTAATATGGTCGCTGTGTTCGTGGGTAATAAATATTGCATCTATTCCCTCTGGCTTTTCCCCTATTATCTTCAGAGCCTCTTCAATACTCTTTCCGGGCATTCCTGCATCTATCAGTACCTTTGAATGTTCGGAGGATACAAATATAGAATTTCCGCTGCTGCCGCTGTATAATGAACTGAATATCATCTTTACTCCTCCATTTCTTCTCAAAGCCTACAACTTTTTATGCTTCCGCCCTGACAATATCGGCACCCAGTGATCTGAACTTTTCTTCAATTTTCGGGTATCCTCTATCAATATGATCCAAGCTATGTACCTCGCTGACTCCTTCGGCTATCATTCCTGCAATTACCATGGCTGCACCGGCCCTCAGATCCGAAGCCTTAACCACTGCTCCGGTAAGCTTGCACACACCATCGATTATTGCAGTTCTTCCTTCGACCTTTATCTCGGCTCCCATCTTTTTAAGCTCATCCACGTGCTTGAATCTGCACTCCCATATACTCTCGTTTATAATACTTCTTCCCTCTGCTATGGACAGAAGAGTACTCATTGGCTGCTGTACATCTGTTGGGAACCCCGGATATGGCATTGTCTTGACATTTACGGACTTCAGCCTTCCATTGGAAATAACAGTTATACTATCCTCTTCCTCTATAATTTCTACTCCCATTTCAATAAGCTTTGCAGATATGGATTCCAGATGCTTCGGAATAACATTGTCTATCCTTACCCTTCCACCGCAGGCTGCTGCGGCAATCATGAAGGTACCTGCCTCAATCTGATCCGGAATTACGCTGTAGCTGCAGCCCTTAAGCTCTTTTACACCTGTTACCCTTATCACATCCGTACCAGCACCCTTTATATTAGCTCCCATGGTATTCAAAAAGTTTGCTACATCAACTACATGGGGTTCCCTTGCCACATTTTCAAGAATAGTGGTTCCCTCTGCAAGTGTTGCTGCCAGCATCACATTTATTGTGGCCCCGACGCTTACCACATCGAAGAAAATATTGGCTCCTACCAATCTTTCAGCCTCTATTATGACTGCACCATGCTCAATCTTAACCTGTGCACCCAGCGCCTCAAATCCCTTTATATGCTGATCAATAGGCCTAACCCCTATGGAACAACCGCCGGGCAGTTCCACCCTGGCCTTTTTAAACCTGCCAAGAAGTGCCCCGATAAGGTAATAGGAGGCTCTCATCTTTCTGACCTCTTCGGTACATGCATTCAGATTATTTACGCTGGTACTATCTATAACCGCACTGTTTTTATCTCTTTTTATCCTGCATCCAAGGCACTCAAGTATTCTTTCCAGACAATTGACATCCTCTATGTCAGGTATATTATCAATTAAACAAACCCCGCTGCTTGCCATTATAGCTGCAGGAATTATTGCCACTGCAGCATTCTTGGCTCCACTGACATCTACTACTCCATTTAAGGCTCTGCCGCCTTGTATAATCAATTTCTCCATTGCTCTACCCATCCTTATTTCATTAGTCAAATATAAAATCCGACTTAACTTATTATTATCTATAAACTAACCTGGTTCTCTTAACTTCCTTTTAATATGACACCGAAATATCTCTTATATGTATGTATAAAAGTATCATTTTATCGTTTCTATATACTTTCATAAGTATTATTATAACATAACTTAAAATATTGTTAAGCAGATTTTTTTAACAATAACGGTAGTATTTATTGAAAATTTTTGGAATATATTATATATTGTTAGTATTATTAACCGTTATACCATTATAAAAATCTACAATTGTTTTATCTATTTTAATCAATGTTTCTAATTTTCTAAAACTTTATTATTAAGTATGTTATAATTATTGTGGAATATTTTATTTTCCATATGAATAACCATAGGGGGTTGCAATGAGATACTATTTAGTTGCTTTATTTGATAACGATTCCTATAAGGAAATAGAAGAAATGCAAAAGAACATAGGTAAAAAGTACAAGCTGTATAAAAACCTTCCTATGCTGCATATTACTCTTGAGATTGTTGGAGATCCTAACATTGAAAAATTAGATGAAATCCTACTTAAGATACTCAAACCCTATAAAAAGTTCAAGGTTGAGATAAGTGATGTGATTTGCTTTGACGAACCTTATAAATCCGTAAATTTGAGGATAGAGAATAAAGGCTACATAAGCAGGTTGGCAAGAGTGATAAATGATACACTGAAGCTTCACGGTTTCGATGTCAGAGAGGTTATACAGGACTGGGACCTGCACGTGTCCCTGGCAAATACGAACTTTGCCGCCAGAGAGTGGTCAAAAAACGAATATGCCACTGCCTGTACCAAGGCAAAGAAGCTCGGCTACCATCGGTTCGCCATCATCGAAAGGGTAGAACTCTGGAAGCCTATTAATAATAAAAAGGAAATGGTGGTTAAATCCTACAACCTGAGAGACTATTAATGTCTCTCATCTTTTATGGAAAGACACGGAAGATACTACAGTTATTGTTCTGTAATTGTTGTGACTTCCTTTTTTATTTCCTGATTCTTCTTTAGATTTATCATAATTTTCGACATTTTATTAAAAATTATAAATTATTTTTTAGAAACCGTTTACCGAAACTTTAATTTTTTGCAGTTATTCGTTAAAATATAAATGCGGAACAAAATTGTAGTGAATTCTAAAAACTACATCCAGATTTATAATATTATACAAAGTCTATTTCAACTACTCAGAGGAAAGGAAGCCTTTTTTATGAATTTAGAGAAATTGTTTGCATTGCAAAAGGAACTGGATCTGAGAATCAGATCTGAGCACAATCTACAATCGCATAACTTGATACAAATGAAAATTTTGGCCCTTCAAGTTGAAATCGGAGAATTAGCTAACGAAACACGATGCTTTAAATATTGGAGTGAGAAACAGCCTTCACCAAAGGAAGTCATTCTTGAGGAGTATGTAGATTGCCTTCACTTTATACTTTCTATAGGATTAGAAAAGGAATTTTCAGATGTGAATTTTGAACTCAAGGAAATGGATAACTCCTTAACGGAGCAATTTTTAAATCTTTATATCGATTTAAATGATTTTGTAATCTGTCAAACAAGTGAGCAGTACATAACATTGTTTGAGGATTTCCTCAGCCTTGGAATTTCCATGGGCTTTTCCGATAAGGATATAGAGGGCGCCTACCTTGCAAAAAACACAATTAATCACCAAAGACAAAATAGTGGATACTAACAAGTAGACCTTTGAAAAATATCAGGTGATTTACCTGGGAGACGGAAATTCAGTTTATGCTGAGTTTCTTTTTTTTATATGTAATTTTTAAGCATGGCATTATTTACATCATTATGGTTAGACTATTTTTGAGGTGATTTATCTTATGACTGGCTTGGTATTTGCAGCAATTGCAGGAGTAGCCATGAGCCTTCAGGGGGTTTTTAACACAAGGCTCGGAGCAAGAATTGGCTGCTGGCAGACAAATTTGATTGTTCAGGGCAGCGCCTTCCTGATAACCCTTGTAGTCGTCCTTTTCGTAAGAGATGGAAATCTAAAAAATCTAAAGGACGTGAATAAGCTTTACTTTTTGGGTGGTGCCCTGGGAGTAATTATCATTTTCACCGTAATGAAGGGGATAGAGTTTCTCGGCGCAACCTATGCCATTTCCACCATACTAGTAGCTCAGCTTACTGCGGCAGCCCTAATTGATGCTATAGGGCTTTTCGACACCGTCCAGGTTAAATTCGGTATTACAAAGGTTTTTGGTGTGATAGTTATGGTGATTGGAATCATTATCTTCAAATGGAAAGGATAGAAAATCGTCTCCGGCGATTCTCTATCCTGTGTATCTCCTCACTGCCGCACTTTGGACAGGCAGCCTTTCCCTCTTATAGCCGTTCATACACAGAGCTTCAGTAAAGAACTCATATAATTTACATTAAAATCATACGCCATGTGTTAACATTTATCTAGTCCTTCATATACTATAATGGTAGCCCTTTTTAAGGCATGGAAGGAGAAATAGATGTTTTTATTTAAAAGCAAAGTTGAATCTACTTTGAAATATTGTATGGACAATAAACTTTATAAAAAATATAGAGTGAATATATTATGCAGAACCATGATAGAAAGCATAGAAAAGAAAATCAAAACCCATAAGGGTACCGTTCTTCGCACTATTCCCTCATTGAATATTATCTGTGCATCACTGCCTCCCAGTGGAATAGAAAGGCTTACCGAACTGCCGGAGGTTAAACATATCACTCAGGATGGCCATGCCTTTCTCTGCGGTAGCAGTGTCCTTGGAGCCAATGGTATGGCCATCAAGGGAAAGTTTCCGCTTTCGGGGAAGGGCATAGGTGTTGCCGTCATAGACAGCGGTGTTTACCCACATCCCGATCTTTTAAACCCGGGCAGCAGGATTAAAAAGTTTACCGACATTATCAATGGTTACAGGTATCCCTATGATGATCACGGCCATGGCACCTTCATATCCGGAATCATCTGCGGCAGCGGCTATAACTCAAAGGGGATGTATCGTGGTGTAGCCGAAAATGCCACTCTTTATATGGTGAAGGCCTTTAATTCCCTGGGAAGGGCCTATATTTCGGATATACTTTACAGTCTTGAACTGATTTCAGAAGAGGCAGAGGAATTTAATATCAGAGTGATATGCCTTCCCTTCGAACTTATGGAACATAACCCTACTACTGTAAAACTGTTCTCAAAGGCATTTGAGCGGCTTACAGCTTCCGGTATCATCCCTGTGGTACCCTCGGGCTCACAGGGATGCGAGGAGGGAAGCATACGGGGCCTGGCCGCTCTAAATTCCTGCATAACGGTTGGGGGGCTGGATACCACTACCTCCAATACCCTTCCCTACGCCTATTCCTCCAGCGGCCCCGTTGAAAAGATTGAAAAACCCAATATTGCAGCAGCCTGCGTTGAAATATGTTCATTAAACACAAATACAAGATATATACCGGAAAGAAACGGAATTAAACTTTATCCAATGAACCTGGATAAGCCTTATGCCACCTACACCGGCACTTCCTGCGCCTCGGCATTCATAAGCGGTGTAATCGCCCTGCTTTTTGAAAACAAAAAGGATTTGACCTTTAGGGATGTAGCTTCACTGTTAAAAGTCTCCTCCTCAATGGTCAATGCCTCTCACTGGGTACAGGGAGCAGGCATGGTAGATCTCCAGAAGCTTATGTCATAACAGTACTTTAAGAGAACTGCCGAAATCTAAAATATTTTAAAAAGGGTGACGCACGTCACCCTTTTATGTATGGTACATTCTACTCTTGCAAAAACTACTTCGTATAAATATACGGGTATGGATTCACTGCCTTACCGTCAATTCTTACCTCAAAATGCAGATGGGGCCCTGTACTGTTTCCGGTACTTCCCACATTTGCAATCAATTGTCCCTTCTTTACCATGTCCCCTACGTTTGCTATCAATTTACTGCAGTGTCCATATAATGTTTCAAGGTTATTGTCATGCTGTATCTTTACTGCATATCCATAGCCTTCAATCCACCCTGAATAAACGACCTTGCCGTCTATGGATGCATATATCGGATCACCCATTTTGGCAGCAATATCTATACCTTCATGCATTTTACCCCAACGCATACCAAAATTGGAGCTTACCGTTCCTCTTGAGGGCAGCACCATGCCAACGATACCCGGCGAGTAACTGTCCCTGCCCTTCAGCACAACTTCATTCTGCGGCTCCTTCGTTATCTTTTCACTTATTACATTCGAGCTTTTTGCCTCTCCATTTATGTAGGATACCAGGCTTTCCACTTCCTTTTCCCCATCCTGGCCCTTATTTACTATTTTACTTGCATTGGACGTAAGCTCCTCAGTCAACGTCACCGTCTGAGAGTAGGCTACTGCCTGTTTTTCCTTCTTGACGCCGCTGTATTCAATCTTCAATGCCGGTGCAGCCCCGATATTGTTGTTACCTATTAGCCTTTGAGCCGCATCCCCTATTTCATCCACAGCACTGACCGGTACCTCAACCGGAATATATTTTATACTGTTTCTCACAGCAGTGAATTTTTTATCCTCCAGATTTAAATTATTCATATAGTAGGTACTCACTCTGCCGATAATCTCTTCACCTTCGGAAGCATCCGCCAGTATGGCGGCTCTTACCCCGTCTATTTCCATTTCAACACCCTTCACCTTTATATCTAGGGCATTTAAAATATTCCCTCTAATGTCCTTCAGGCTGCTTAACGCACTGCTTTCAGCTATTATACTCCTATACTCCGCATCTTCCCTTATATTTAATCCCGTAAACCTTTCATGAATTTCAGTGAAAATTTTATTTGTTGCATAATTTGCATTACTTAAATCTTTAACACAGGCTACTGCGCTTCCATTTACGTATATTTCATAAGCATTTGGTGCATAAAATACATATATGAAAATACTGCACAGAAGAGCAATACTCATGATTAACGCACCAACCCTGCTTATACCTCTTGCTTTTTTCACAACAAGCCATCCTTTCCAACTTTTTTGGGGGACCTTCTTAATTTTCCCATTATTATGATTTTTATACCACTTTTTGATAACTTTTCTTGGTTGAGGTGCCTGTCGTCCTCTGCTATAATATAAATATCCAACTTCAACTTCCGTATTAAACCTGTCCGTAAAGTGAAAAACATCAGGCTCTTAAAACAGGTTTATATATACTGTTGGTAAATTATACAAGAAAGGATGGTCAATGGGTATGAGTACCTTCATGTTTAAAAAGTTCACTTCAGACTATACTCCGGTCAGCAATATATTCATTGAGAGATATATGCCCAAGGCACGCGGCGAATTTGTCAAGGTATACCTTCTGGCACTCAAATACTGCCTTTATGGAGAGCCCGGCGTCAATTCCGCTCTGATGGCCTCTGCCCTGCATCTTCTTGAATCAGATATCATGAACGCCTGGAACTACTGGAATGATGAGGGAGTCATAAGGTTTACCCCTATCGACAGGATGGGTAATTTCAATATTGAGTTTTTGGATTTGACAGAGGATACATCGAAGGAGGGCAAGGAAGTCAACCTTCTGGAGGAACTGACTAACAACTCCACAAAGGATATGCTCCACGAGATTGAAAAACTGGTGGCAAGGCCTCTTGCTTCAAAGGAAATGTCCACATATATAGGATGGCAGAAGGACTTCAATTTCAGCCCGGAAATCATTCTTCTCATCATCGAGTACTGCGCTTCCAGAGGCAAATGTGATTACAGATACATAGAAAAGGTGGCTATCGCCTGGTATGATGCCAATATAACCACTATAGAACAGGCTCAGAGCTTCATTAAGAAGCACGAGGATAAATGGATAAAATATAAAAAGATTTTAAGCTATCTGGGAATTAAAGACGGCGAAATCATGAAGCCCCAGGAGGACCTGTTGGACAAATGGGTAAATGGCTTTGTCCTGCCCGTTGAGGTTATTATGAAGGCCTGTGACATATGCTTCGAAAGGCTCAGCCGAGCAGATTTCAAATATATTGATGCCATTTTGACCAGCTGGAACAAGGATGGAATAAAATCCATCGAGGAAATACAGTCCAAGGATAAGAAGAGCACCTTCAAAAAGGCAGCTTCTCAGAAGGGCCAGAATGACAATTTCAACAACTTCGAACAGAGGGTTTATGATTATGATTCCCTTGAGAAAAGACTTTTAGGGTGGGATAAACAATGATCAAAGGCTACCATTCCGACATTATGAGAATGTATGAGATTATACGGGACGAAGAGAGTGCGTCGCTGCAGAAGAGAAGGGCGGAAATCGAAGCGAAACTCCCACAGGTATTGGAACTGGAGAGGGCTATAGGAAAGCTGTGTGTAGAGCTCTCCATAAGTTCTTTTAAAACTATCGATAACAGGGATGAATACCTGAAAACGCTGAAGGACAGGATTACCGACCTCAGAATGAAGAAGACGGAGCTGCTGGTTTCGGGAGGCTATTCCCCGGATTACATAACCCTTCATTACAGATGCAGCAAATGTAAGGATACAGGCTACATAGGTTCCAGCAAATGCACCTGTTACAAGCAAAAGCTTGTAAACCTGTATTATAAGGACTCCGAGCTCAGCGACATGCTCCGGAAAAACAACTTCGACCACTTTACTTTGGACTTCTATTCCCCAAGAAAGCTTGGTGATGAACCGAAAAGTCCGAGAAAGAACATGGAGGAGATACTCTCCAAAACCATGGCTTACCTCAAAAACTTTTCAGAAGTGGATGATAATTTTCTGTTCTATGGCAATTCAGGAACAGGCAAGACCTTTCTCTCCCACTGTATCGCAAGGGAGCTGCTTGATAAAGGCTATTTCGTAGTATACAGGACCGCTGAGGAACTGATTCAGAACTTGAGAAGGATTCGATTTGAAAACGACGAAACTCTGGAAACTCTTTTGACGGACTGTGACCTGCTTATAATAGATGACCTTGGTACGGAGCAGATCAATGAGTTTTCTAAAACAGAGCTTTTCAATATACTGAACAAAAAGCTGCTGAAGCGCAGGAAGATGCTGATATCCACAAATTATGCGCTGAAAGAACTGGTTTCCATATATTCAGAAAGAATCACTTCCAGGCTCCTTGGCAACTTCAACCTATGCAAGTTTATAGGGGAAGACATCAGAGTCAACAAAAATTTGGATTCAATTAAATAGAAAAGAGGAGGCACCGTAATTGGATGTCTCCTCTTCTATCTTTTGATGGTATGACGACAGCCCGTATGTAGTTCCATACACTGCCCATTCCCTTAACCTTGCACAGCTTCCGGGCTGTAGAACTGATATTCATAGGACTCGGAGCTTATAACACTGTCAAGCTTCCAGGCGTACCCTCCGGAGCCGTCTCCGGAAACGAGAAATATAACAACTATTGAAGTTCCCTTGGCCTTCTTTCCATCCATATAGGTTATATTCCCATAGACATACCTTGCATTCTGCACATCCTTTTTTGACAAGGCTTTATCCAGCTTGAAGGTCTTTGCCTCATCAGCGGTAATTTTATGAGTGCTGTCTCCCCAGAAGAAATAACTTCCCATTTTCATATTTGCTCCCACCAACATGGCAGCTATGCTGTCATTGGATATATCGGTCACTGTGACCGCCTCCACCTTGGATTTGCCACTGCTGTCCAGGGTCATTCCCTTCAAGGATACATTCAGTGTATATGCCGTTGTTAAAGTTGAATTGATTACCCCTGCAGCATTTTCCCTTCTGACTGAAACCTTCAGCTGCTTTGCACCTTCATCAAAGCTCTTGTCTGTTACCTTAAAGGACTTTGTAAACTTATCATTTACCCCATATTCCCTTCCTCCAAAGACAGTGGAATAGGTGACATTTTCCTGAAGAGGTTTCTTCTTAATCTGAGCTAGTATTGAATCATCGGAGAGGGCCCCTGACAATGCAAGCTTGAAATCCTGGTCACTGCTCCTGGATACCGTGTCCAACTTCCAGTTCTCATCTGCAAAAGTAAGGCTGGCTGTAACGCTGCCGCTGGTAGTAACGATGCCGCTGTCCGCTGCAACGTCGGCTAACACCACTTCTTTGCCTGAATTAAAATCCGGTGTCCTCTTTGTAAGCTTTATCTCTTTTACGATGCCGTCTCCAAGGCCCAGCTCTTCTCCCCCTATACTGATTTTCTGCTTTTTGAGTTCATCGATAAGCGCCGCTTCCTCCATGCCGGCTACAGCTTTTACAGCTATATCGTTTTTCAAGGCTATCTTGTCATTGAGCGTCCACTGATTTCTCCCTTCCTTCCTGTAAGTGAGAGTAAAGGTGCCGCTAACCTGTATGCTGTTATTGTTTAGGGTCATTTTCGCGTCTATATATTGCAGCTTGCTGTCATTCTTGTCCGGCGTTCTGCCTGTGATGGCGATTTCCCTGATTACGCCATTCTTAACAACAATACTGCTCCCCTTCGGCAGTATCACGGTCTTGCCTGTCATGTCCTCTTTTATTTTAGCCTCATCAACGGGTTTGGTGAATAATAGATTGATAGCCAGAAAGGCTGCCAGTCCGAGAACCGCAAGGGTGGCGGCAGGTATAAGTACCTTTTTACTGATAATTGCCTTCCCGATAGAGGACAAAACCCCCGCTCTTTTCATGGACCTTTTCATTTTTTTGTCTTTCTTTAAGTCCTCATCGGTAATTACCGGCATCTCCAGGGTATCGTGAAGCTTTTTCGTCACAGGTTCAGTCGTTACTGTTTTCTCCTCAACAGTTTCTTCCTTCTCCGGAAATACGGTTGTTTCCTCCTGCTGCTCCTTTTCCGAAGAGTCTGAAGCTTCAGTATTCCCTTCTGCCTCAATGCCGGAGGGTATAAACTGTACATTAAGTTTGCTGCCGCAGTAGGGACAAAATTTCAGTCCTTCTATATAATTAAATTCATTTTGACATATATTACAGTTCATGTCGGAACCTCCAATAAAAGCTTATAATCAATATTTGTCCATATAGAAAGTAATAAAAATCTTTACATTGAGCTGTCCCAAAATATCCAATCTTCACGGATTTATGTCGGATGTAAAATTTCAACAAACTAATTTTATAATTTGAAGAAATTTTACATCCCTAGCTCAATGTAATTAGATTTTTACTTTCTATATTCTTATTATATTATCTAAGACAGATTTCAACAACATTTGATTATTATCTTGTCATATTATTTTATGCATTAATAAATACGCATATATCAGTAAATATGAGGAGATTCCATAATTTTTCGAAAAAACGGGAGACTCTTTCACTGTAAAGTCTCCCGCAGACACCTTGAAACAACCGATA